>JAACFN010000175.1 GCA_009937455.1 Verrucomicrobiaceae bacterium
TGAGGTTGAGCAATTGGGCTCTGTCGATGAGTAAGGTCTCTGCGGGCACGCTGTAGTTTCCTTTCAGGTGATTGCGGAAGCCGTCTGCGAGTGGTTCGAGTGGACCGAAGGATTCAACATCGGTCTGCTCTTGGCTGGCATCGACTCGGCCTGGAGTGAAGGGAACGGTGACTTGGTGGCCAGCTTGGTTTGCTGCCTGCTCAACAGCGGCACAGCCACCGAGAACGATGAGGTCTGCTAAGGAGACTTTTTTGCCTGCTGATGCTGAGGCGTTGAACTCATTCTGCACGCCTTCCAGAGCATTGAGGGTCTGGGCAAGTTGCTCAGGGCGATTGACCTCCCAATCTTTTTGAGGGGCAAGGCGAATGCGAGCACCATTGGCGCCACCACGCTTGTCAGAGCCACGGAAGGTGGATGCTGAAGCCCAGGCGGTGGAGGCGAGCTGGGAAACAGACAATCCGGTAGCGAGAATCTTTTCCTTCAGTGCGCTAATGTCACTATCATCAATGAGGGCGTGATCTAATGCGGGAAGTGGATCCTGCCAGATGAGCTCTTCTGCGGGAACTTCAGGGCCTTGGTAAAGGGCGAGGGGGCCCATGTCACGGTGAGTGAGCTTGAACCAAGCACGGGCAAAAGCGTCGGCGAATTGGTCTGGATTCTCAAGGAAACGACGTGAGATTTTTTCATACTCAGGATCAGCTCTCAGAGCGATGTCTGTAGTAAGCATGGATGGTGCAATTTTCTTAGTGCTGTCGTGAGCGTGTGGCACGGAGCCTTCACCACCATTGTCCTTGGGTTTCCACTGGTTGGCGCCAGCGGGGCTTTTGGTAAGTTCCCACTCGTAGCCAAAGAGGTTTTCAAAGTAGTTGTTACTCCACTTAGTAGGTGTGGTGGTCCAGGTAACTTCGAGGCCACTGGTGATGGCGTCGCCGCCTTTTCCGGTGCCAAAGCTGCTGTTCCAGCCTAAGCCTTGGTTTTCAATGTCTGCGGCTTCTGGTTCAGCGCCAACATGGTCTGCGGGTCCAGCACCGTGGGTTTTACCGAAAGTATGTCCACCAGCGATGAGTGCTACGGTTTCCTCATCATTCATAGCCATACGGGCAAAGGTTTCACGGATGTCGTGTGCAGAGGCTAAGGGATCAGGATGACCATTGGGGCCTTCTGGGTTGACGTAGATGAGTCCCATCTGCACAGCTGCTAGGGGGTTTTCTAGATCGCGATCTCCGGTGTAGCGTTTGTCATCAAGCCATTCTTGTTCAGCGCCCCAGTAGACGTCATGATCAGGTTCCCAGGTGTCCTCACGGCCGCCACTGAATCCAAAGGTTTCAAATCCCATGGTCTCGAGCGCTACGTTGCCGGTGAGGATCATGAGGTCAGCCCAGGAAATCTTACGGCCGTATTTTTGCTTGATGGGCCAGAGTAGTCTGCGTGCCTTGTCTAGGCTGGTGTTGTCTGGCCAGCTGTTGAGCGGTGCATAGCGTTGCTGTCCTCTGCCTCCGCCACCACGGCCGTCAGCGGTACGGTAGGTGCCGGCACTGTGCCATGCCATGCGGATGAAAAACGGGCCGTAGTGGCCAAAGTCAGCTGGCCACCATTCCTGTGAATCAGTCATCAGGGCTGCGAGGTCTTTCTTGAGCCCATCATAGTCGAGGCTCTCAAACTCCTTGGCGTAGTCAAAGTCATCTCCCATAGGGTCTGACTTGGAGGAGTGCTGATGTAGTAGCTCGACTTTCAAGTGATCAGGCCACCAGTCTTCGTTTTTGGTTCCACCGCCTGCGGCGTGATTAAAGGGACACTTGGATTCGTTAGACATGATATTATAGGAATGAGTTGGTTTTTAAAATGAATTTGCTGGTGAACCAATAGGCAAGGAGGTGAGGGGGGTCAACCGCTAATCTTCAATCAGAAGATAAGGGCCGTTAAATTTACCCGAAGCTATGCTGGCTAGAGCTGAACGGTGCCAGTTGTGCGGTTAAGATGCAGGTGGGAATAGCTTACTTCCACTGCTTCATATAGGCGACAATATCGGCAACGTCTTGTGCGCTGAGACCTAGCTGGTCAGCTGATAGCATAAGGGAGCGATTCAAGTTTCCTGGCTTACCGTCGATGAGGCCACGTGGGATCATCTGAGTCTGGCCTCCGGTAGATGTGATGATGGTGGGGTCTGAGTCAGTGGTAATGAGACCATGGATTTCCCCACCTGCCTTGAGTTTGACGATACGACCTCCATAGCCGTGGGAGATATCATGGGATGGCTCGATGATGGCGCGAGCAATAACTTCACCGGGCTGACCGGTGCCCCATCCTTTGAGGGCGGGACCGTAGCTAGGGCCGGCGAGAGCAGGCTCTCCGACTTGGTGACACATGATGCATCTTGTCATGGTTACTCTACCTCGGTCGATGTCGCCTTTGAGAGCCATTACGTCGGCTACGCTGTAGCTTGGTTTGCCGTTTGGTGCAGGAACGGTAACGGCAACGGGCTTGATCTTGGAGGGGTCATAAATGCCGCGTGTTTTGAGCTCTCCTGCGATGTTGTAGGGGCGCCATTCTCCGTGGCCGTTGCGAAGTAGCCAGTATGAGGCGTCTGCTTGGGTGCGCTCGTTGTCGGCGAGCTCTAACATGGCCTCGACGGATGTCTTATGGTTGATGAATGCGAGTGACTCGACCGCAAACTTGCGTGCTTCAGGGCTAAGTGAGGGGTGTTGTGCTCGTGCTTTGAGATCTGCCACTGCTACTGAGGGCCAGAGGCGCCAGGTGAGCTTGGCAAATTGGTCTGACCACTGGTGCGGCTCTCCAGGCTGCATGGATGCTTTGATCGCAAGCCAGATTTCGTTTTCCTGATTGGCTGCACCCAGTCCAATGGCTTCAACAGCATTTTTATCTGTGTGATCTACTTGGGGGGCTAGGATGGCAAAGATGGATTTGGTTTGAGAGGCAGGGAGGTCTCGTAATGAGAGGGCGACATCACGGCGAACGCCTGGGTCTGGGTCATTTGCGAGTTGTTTGGCGTAGGGCAGGATGGCGGTGCCTTGTGAACCTATGGGGTTGATGCGGCGTAGTGCACGGTAGGCAGTGAGGCGCACATGGGCCTGGTCTGATTTTAGTAAATTGACGCACTCGGCTTTTCCTTTTTCCCCAAGGTGTGGCAGGAGCCAGATGGCGCGGGCGGCGACGTGTTTGTTGCTGTGGCCTAGGAGCTTGATGAGAGAGGGTAGTGTTTTTTCACCGTGCTTCTTAAGGGCACTAAGGCCAAGGTGGCGGGTGTTGATGGCTGGGCTTTTCAGAGCTGTGATGGCGCCTTCGACGGTTTGCAGGTCAAAGTTAGGAATGGTGGCTTTAAAGTCTTTAGGGGCGATGCGGTAGATGGTGCCGGAGCATGACTGATCGCTATCGCCGTGACCACCGACGCGGGGGTCATACCAGTCACAGATGTAGATTGCTCCGTCTGGCCCTACGGTGATATCTGAGGGGCGAAAGAGGATTTTGTTTTGGTCGTGATCACCTTTTCCTCTGCCAACGAAGTCAGATCCTGCGTATTTTTTGTCTGGGTTGGAGGTGATGAGATTACCTTGCTCTAGCTTGAAGGTAGCTCCTTGTGGAGTGGGTTGGTAGTGGAAGATGGTATTCTTACCAGGCTCTGCGGAGAAGAAGGCTCCATGATATCTCTCGGGGAGGGCGCCATTCTCGTAGATGGTGACTCCCGTTGGTGAGCCTCCGCCGTAGATGTGACCTACATCCATAGTGCCCGGGTCATCCTGGCGCCAGTGGGCTCTGCCGTGGTCTTGGCCAGGGCGCTTAACGCTCCTATATATTTGCTTGGCATCACGGGTGAAGTAGCCGGGGTCGTCGTTGTCGTTCTGGAAGGCATTGCCGAATGAGTCAAGAGACTGCTCGTAGGAATTACGGTAGCCTTGGCCGACGATTTCACAATCGGTGCCATCTGGGTTCATGCGGACGGTGAATCCAGATGACCAGATGTGTCCGTCATCGGAGCGTTTGCCCGAGGCGGCTAAATGGTCAACAAACCATTCTCCACCGCCACCTTTGTAGGGACCACCCATGTAGAAGTTTTTACCGGATCGGTCTTTGAAGATGGCTCCACAGTTGCCATTGTTAAAATAGAATTTCCCATCAGGGCCTGCGGTGAGTGAGTGCAGTGAGTGGTCGTGATTTCGAGCATTGAAGCCGGTGAGCAGGACTTCACGTTTGTCGATGGCCGGGTCGAATTTTAAGTCTCGGTTGACATCAGTGTAGACGAGTAGCTCGGGGGGTTGTGAGACATAGATGACGTTGTCAAAGACAGCGACGCCGAGTGGGGCAATGAGGCCTTTTTCCTGCACGAAGGTGTGTGACTTGTCGCAGCGGCCATCACCATTGGTGTCTTCGAGAACGGCAATACGGTCACCACCTGGACGACGTCCGTTGTGGCGGCGGTAGTTGACTCCCTCAGCAACCCAGATGCGACCTTTGTGGTCGATGTCCATGTTGGTGGGGTTATAGAGGTGGGGTGATGTCGCCCAGATGGTGACTTCAAGATCATCGGGTAGGGCGAACTGATCGAGGTCCACATATTCTGGTTCGTGATCTGATTCCCATTCAGACTCGGTCGGGTGGGTGATAGGGCCCGGCCTGTGAACGGAGAACCGAACGGAAGCTTTGGTGGTTTTGCCTTTGCTGAATGCGCCACCATCATCAAGGGCGGCGAGTGAGGTGAAGCTGACGGCACCTGCGGGCACGTTAAGAATGATGGTGGAAGTGGCATGGGTGCCAAGACCGATGGCGTATTTTTTACCCTCGACCATGAGGGTATTTCCACCAGCGCTTTGGTTATACTTGAGCTGCTGCCAAGATTGAGTGGAGCTGGCGACATGTTTTTGCTCTACAGGAATGCGCTGTCCTTTTTCATCGATGAAGGCTGGTTCGATCCAGTTAGCCCAGTCGTAATTTTTGTTACCAAGGTCGCTAACGTGTAGCTGGATTTGAGGGAGGCCTTTGATATTGGCGCTGACCTTGTGGATGCGCTGTTGGCTTGAAGCCCTGATTTTAGGACTTTGGAAAAGTGATGATGACTCGTTGCCTGCGGGGACTAGTTTTTTGTCCGCTTCAGTAGGGCTTTTTTTTTGAGCCTTTTCTTGAGCTTTGCGGTCTCGTTTTTGCTGGGCTTCAAGCTTGGCGGCGGCGCGTGCCTTGAGGTCTGGCTGGGGCATTGGTTTTTGCGTCAATAGATCTGGGGTGGGAAGCTGCACGGGTTTTCCAGCTTCAGGGCGATCTAAGTTAGCATTGAGCATCTCAAGGGTAACTGGCTTGGATGGCACGCCTCCTTCTGGAATATCACCTCGAGCGAGCCAGACGATGGAGTTAAGAACAAGTTTGCGGAAATCATCGATGGCCCAGTTACGGTGGTAGTGGCCACCCACGAAGCCGATGCCGCGGCCGCCGTCTTCAGCCTTGGGGTCACGACACCACATGAGTGCTTGTTCGGTGCCAAAGCATTTCTCGCCGTGTTCATTCCAGAGATTGATGTAACGCACTGTCTTCTCTGGGGTAGGCACGGCGGTGGCAAGGGGATGGCAGTGCTCGCATTCCTCTTTAGTAGGGAAGCGCATGTTGTAGTAAAACTCATCATAGGCGGTGATGGGTTTCTCAAGGCCTTTGGCAACGGGATGACCTTTTCTTGCCGTCATGTCGGCAATCCAATGGGGATTCACTGACCAGCCTGTTTCCATGTAGCCGCCGATCCAGGGTTTGAAGTACTTTTCACCGACTTCTTTGGACGGGTGAACGCCGTAGTGCATAAACATGATGCCCATGCCTGATTTAACTCTTTGATCCAGAAACTCGACCTTGTTTCCAAGGCGGCCACCAGCATCGGCATAGATGATGCATGCGTCAACGCCCTCGAAGATAGACTCATCCTTGGGCCAACCGTAATAGTGGACCTTAGCTTCCACTTCGAGACCACTCTCATTGAGGGCATCGGCTAACAGCATACAACCGGCACGGAATTCATGTTCGCCATTGCTGTGGCTCGGTGGGCCTGCGAGAAAGAGGATTTTTTTCTTAGCGTGAGCTGGTGCCACGCAGAGTAAAGCGGTGACAGCAAGGCAAGTGATACGGGTAAAATAATTCATATTCGGTGTGGTAAATACGTTACAGTTGATGGCTGTTATTTCAAGGATTCTAGGGAAATAATAACCCCCGTATTAACGGGGTAACCCATATGGGGGATGACTCAAGCGCTGTCATGGGGGTAAATAAAACAGACGACCCGATTGGGCCGCCTGTTTGATAAAATGATATGGCTGAATCAGCCAGCGATTTGTTTTTTGTTCACTGACTCTTACCCAACTATGGCAGGTTAGGTAACTCGATGAAGCCTTCGAGTTTGCGAATACGGGTCGGGTGACGCATTTTACGCAGGGCCTTGGCTTCGATCTGGCGGATACGCTCACGGGTGACCTG
>JAACFN010000176.1 GCA_009937455.1 Verrucomicrobiaceae bacterium
AATACCATTCAGCTCAAAATCATTCTTAAGGGTGATGTTCAAGGATCTGTTCAGGCGATCGAAAATGCGATCAATCAAATCAAGAGTGACAAGGTGGAGCCTCGCTTCATCAAGTCAGCTGCCGGAGCTATTACCGAGAACGATATTCTCATGGCCAGCTCGTCAGATGCTGTGGTGTTGGGATTCAATACCAAGGTAGAAAGCAATGCTGTGCGTGCCGCTAAACGTGAGGGCGTGCAGGTGAAGCTTTTCTCAATCGTTTACGAACTCATAGACACTGTCGAGGAGGCCATGCTCGGTCTGCTTGATCCGCTTACTCGCGAGAGCATCATCGGTCACGCTGAGGTGAAGCAGGTATTTAAGGTGCGACGTGGTCGCGCTGCTGGTTGTGTTGCTAAAGATGGCAAGCTGACCCGCACAGCCCACGCTCGTGTATTGCGCGGAGGTGTTCCTGTGTATGATGGTAAAATGTCCACATTGCGCCGCCACCAAGATGAAGTTGAGGAGGTCAAGCAGGGTATCGAGTGTGGTATTCGCTTGGGTGACTTTGACGAATATGAGGAGGGCGACATCATCGAGTGCTACATCCTTGAGAAGGTTGAGCAGACTCTCTAAACAGCTTTTATTAGACTGTCTTTAATCACTATTATTGAATGAGCCAGAGACTGGATAGAATCAATGAGTTGTTACGACGTGAAATAAGCACGGTGCTGCAACGTGATTTCGAATTCGGAGGTGCGTTGGTTACCGTCAGCGGAGTGGATATCACTCAAGATTTACGTGAGGCTAAGGTCTTTGTTGGCGTGCTTGGTGGATATGGAGCAAAAGTAATTGAGCAGCTCTCACAGAGGAGAGCGTTGATTCAAAGCCGTGTGGCGAAACGAGTTGTGCTGCGCTGCACACCGAAGCTCGACTTTCGCCTAGATACATCTGCTGCACGAGGCGTTGATATGATCAACGTGCTTGATGAAGTGGATAAGATTCCCAAAGCTCCTCCTGCTCCTGCAGAAGACGAGGAAGCGTAGATGCCTTCTTGGCGAAAGCCACATCGAGCTCATCTAGTGTGAGTTATTCCTTATCTGGGTCATTAAGTAGCTCGCCTGGTAAGCCCTCAAGTAATTGCTGGTAGCGGGCAACGTCAAAGTCACGCTTGTCAATATACATGCGGTTGGATTCATCAGCTAGACAGACTGCGATAAGTTCCTTTGCTTCATCTGGGCTAATCTGTTCTTTCTCCACGAGCCTAGTGAATGTCGCTTTCACGTAGGGCGTTTGCTCTGAGTCCAGTTGTTGGTCTACGGCTGGTAACAGGGATTCAATCAGTGACTCGTCATTCATAAATTAGCGTCTTTGGTCCAGGGTTGATATTGGCTAGGAATGGGCGCCTGAAAAGCCATGCGCTCACCACTGCTAGGGTGGTCAATGACGAGCTGCCAAGCATGCAGCATAAGCCTGCCAGGTTGTATGCATTGCCGGTTGGGTTTGGCGTAGATGGGGTCTCCCAGAATAGGCGTGCCGATATGGCCCATATGCACACGGATTTGATGAGTACGGCCGGTGTGAAGGTCGCATAGAATCAGACAGGTGCCGTCATCGGCTTGAGAGAGAACGCGGTAATCTGTGATGGCTGACTTGCCACTGCCGGGATTAACAACGGCCATTTTTAAGCGGTTTACTGGATGGCGTCCTATGTGGGTGAAGACGGTGTCCTTTTCTTTGTTGGGAGTGCTCTGCACGACGGTGAGGTAGCGTTTTTCGGTGGTGCGATCATGGAATTGTTTAACCAGTGATTGAAGCGCCTGATTGTTTTTTGCCACAATGATGCATCCCGATGTGTCCTTATCAAGCCGATGCACAATGCCGGGTCTTTGTGTTTGATCAGTGGTGGCCAGTTCCCCCTTACAGTGGTGTAGTAGCGCGTTGACCAAGGTGCCGTTAGCATTGCCTGCTGCAGGATGTACTACCATGCCATGAGCTTTGTTAAGCACGATAATGTCAGCATCCTCGTGGAGTATTTCAAGTGGGATGTCTTCTGGCTGGGCTTCGAAGCTTTCCTCCTCGGGGATGGATACTGAGATCTGATCTCCGCTGCTGACCTGTTGTTTGGCCTTTGATGTTTCTTCGTTGAGAAGGATGTCTCCGGATTTGATCAGTGTCTGAATGCGGGAGCGAGAAAGCTCTGGCAGGCGAGTAACCAGAAACTGGTCTATGCGCTGGGGCTCGATGCAATCCACTTCAATCTTCACGCCTAAGATCATGGAGGACAGCCTCTGTGTTTGCAATTTAGTAATTGGAAATTAGGGTGAAGTTGTGAGCGGGCTCTCTGTTGTTCAAAAACGTGCCTTCGCCTCTGCGTTCGCAGCGGTGGCATTGCATATGCTCATACTTGGCTTGTGGGTGATGGTCATCATCATCGATCTGCCAATCTTTGCATTTCAGCCCCCTGAGCTTGAGCCTCAATCAGAGCCTGAAATGACGGTGGTAATGATTCCCTTCGTCAAAAAACAAGCTCCTATGATTGAGAAGAGGCAGCAAGAAGAGCCGCCTGAGAAAGTAGAGCAGAAGCCAGAGCCAGAACAGAAGCCGCAGCCGCAGCTCGTAGAGGAGACCGCTGATGAAAAAGAGGCTTTCACTGAGCCAAAGCAGCGCTTTGCTCGCACATCCGCTGATCAGGAAGGCACACCTGATGCCGATACTGATATTCTCGGCGAGCGTGATACCCGTGCCGCATCTGAATTGCCAGCCACACCAGGGGCTAAGCCTAATACACCTGCACAGGATGGTGCCGCGCCACTTTATCCGGGGCATGTAGAAACGGTGAGTAAAAAATATCAAGAGGGTTCTTTGGGGCAAGATGCGCAAGGTGAGGAGAGTGAGGTTCCTCAAGAAGCGAGTGCTAGCAAGGATGATGCTTTGGCCGATGACGAGCCCCAACTTGATGTGCCCCAACCTGACGTAATAGTGCCTGAGGAAGAGTCATCATCCGAGCCGAAAGACAAACACTTAGCGGTAGGTGAGGAGCTTCCCGCTCCACGTGGAGATGAAGGTGACAAGCAGACCGCAGAAGATCCCAAGGAAGAGAAGTCACCGCGTGAGCGTCCCAACGAGGGTGCTCATCAAGAGGCCGATAAAAAGAAGATAGTCGATGGTGCCGAGCAGGAGCCTAAAAAGAGCGGCTTTCGTGGATATTCTAGACAGACGAGGGTAACGGGCTCAATCAATCGTCAGGGGAAAAGCGCGCTCAATGTGAAAAACTCACCGCTGGGCCGCTATCAGGCGCTTATCAGTAAAGCGGTAGAGCTGCAATGGCGCCGAAACTGTGAGCAACACCGAGATCATATTGTTCCGGGTGTCATCTCCATACGTTTTTATGTAGATCAGAGCGGTGGAGTCTCTGGTATTAAATTCCAAGAAGTGATCGGGGCCAACTTTATCGAGCGGGGTTTCACTCAGCGTGCGCTCAGGCAGGTTGAGCTGCCTAAAATGCCAGAATCCGTGCAGGAAGAGCTGAAAGGTGAGTCGCTCGAGTTGATCTATAACTTTTATTTTTAGTGTCGTTAGCCAGTGGGTCGTTCAAGCGTCAGCTTAGTTTTATGTTTTAAAATAACGATTTCCCGCTGGATCATTGGCAGCTAAGGGTGCATCACTTTGCCAGCAAAATTTAGTATCACAGAACATTCCTTATACAAATCCATGCAAATACTCATGAATAGCGCAGAACCCGCCGCCCTGGAGGTGGTGTGGAATTTTTTCCGCCAAGGCGGATGGTTTATGGTCCCGATTCTCGCCTGCTCATTGGTTGCGGTGGCAGTGGTGGTTTATAAGTTGATGACCTTGGGGTAGAAAAAATGGCTGCTCGTGCTGAGGCTGGAGAGATGGCCAGTCTGGAGTCTCGCTTCAAGGCAGGGGAAAGCTCGCTCGCTAGGCTATGCTCAGTCGCCTTCGATAACGCTGAGCGGCCCCAGGGGGAGGTGCAGGAGGTAGTTCAATCCGCGGCACGTGAGGAGATCGTGAATATGCACAGCGGCATGCCGGTCCTTGAGGTGGTTATTACCATTGCACCATTACTGGGTTTGCTAGGAACAACCAGTGGGCTTGTGCTTGTCTTCGCTAACGTCGGTCAGGGTGCAGACCCTGCTATGGTGGGTCAGGGTATTGCCATGGCTCTCAATACAACGGTTGCGGGCCTTGTCGTTGCCGTGCCAGCAGTTATCGCACACAGTCACTTCAACCGTAAGATTGAGACTATGTCTGCACGCCTTGAGGTGCTCATGGGTAAGGTGGTTGCAAGATGTCAGCAATACA
>JAACFN010000177.1 GCA_009937455.1 Verrucomicrobiaceae bacterium
CCCCGGTGAGTTCGTTATGGACGTGGGGGCTGACGACACCCTTACGGTGAGCAACGCAATCGTCACCAACAGCGCGGGAGGCGCGGGCCTGACCAAGGAAGGCGACGGTGAGCTGATCATTCAGGCTAACTCAAGCTACACTGGCATCACCACGGTCAACGGCGGCACCTTGGAAATACTCGCCACTGCTGGAGGCAACACTCCCGGTACTGACAGCTACCAGATCAACAACGGGTCCACTCTGTTTCTGAATGAAACAACAGCCTCTAATTTAGTTCTCGCCGTGGGTAGAGGTGATATCACATTCGGCAGCAGTCTTACCGGCGGCACCCTCTCTCTGAACGGCAATACCATCTTCCGTAATCAAACCATCACCACCACCGGCGGTGCAAAGAACTTTGTCAGTGGTGATCGTTTAAACTTACAGAATAGTCGTTCCATCGCCTTCGACACTGCGGTGGGCACAGATGGCATTGACCTCGAGGTCTCGGCGACTATTTCCAGCGGGGATATCATCAAGAACGGCGCCGGCACCGTGTCCCTTACCAATAGCGCGAATAACCTGGGGTTGCAAGGTGGCGCCACTGGAGATCCCAACACGGTCACCATCAACGCCGGCACGCTTGAGATCGGCGGTGCGGGTAGGCTGGTGCTTGGTAATTACGCGGGAGCCATCACCAACGACGGAACCTTTAAATACAACAGCACGAATGCCCAGACGCTCAGCGGTGTCATCAGTGGTAATGGTGCGGTGGTGAAAGACAACAGTAGCACGCTGACCCTCTCAGGGGATAACACTTACAGTGGTGACACTACGGTCAGTGCTGGCACATTAGCGCTCTCCCATGCAAGTCTGAACAACATCATCTCGAACTCCACCGTCATCGATGTTGCCGGTGGTGCGACACTGGATGTTTCTGCTCTGGGTGGCGGCAGCGGCGGCCTTGAACTCGCCAACGGTCAGACGATCTCCGGCTCCGGCACGGTTTCAGGTGATATGACCATCGGTAGTGGATCTGTGCTCAGCCCCGGCAACTCACCCGGCACGATGACTGTCGATAACCTGACATGGACAGATGGAGGCACCTACCTCTGGGAAATTAATAATTTGAATGGCGGCCAAGGTGTTGATTCCGGCTGGGACTTTATCAGTATTACCAACACCTTTGATTTGAGTGGTATCACCACTAACTTCGACATCGATATCACATCGTTGACATTAGGTAATGCTCCAGGCTTCGCGGATGGTTTTAGCTGGGCGGGTCTTGAGTATGGAGATTCCTTCGGCACGACCTTCATCATCGCAACCGCCAACAGCATCACCGGTTTTGAGGCTGGAGACTTCCTCCTGGATGACAGCGGATTTGTGAACGGCAAGTTGGAGTGGAGCATCAGTCTCGATGACGGGGTTACTGACAGCCTTGTTCTCAGTGCTGTCTTCGTGCCCGAGCCGAGCTCAACCGCTCTGCTCGGACTCGGAGGCCTTGCCCTGATGCTGCGCCGCAAGCGCAGCTGATTCCTGATGAAGGATGAGCGATAGCCGCAACGCGGCCAGATGCTACTTCAACTTAAACTCTCAAAAAACCTCGCCCGTCACACGGCGGGGTTTTTTTATGGCCGTGGCACGGCCAACCAAGAACGAGGAACTAAGAACCAAGAACAGCCGCGCAGCGGCTCCCTACCCACCTGCGGCGATGGTAATGATCTCGAGCTGATCATTATCCTGTAGATCGCTATCGGCATACTCCCGTGGGAAGAGCGCTTTTTTATTGAGCTCTACGATGACGGGTTTGCCGGCGAGGCCAATGGATGCCAGCAGTGTTTCCACGTTGGTGGCTTCATTCAGAGAATGATCTTTACCGTTGAGTTTGATCTTCATGGCGTTTCAGAGGGTTAGGCTAGTGCTTGGCATTGAGGATGGCCTCATCCCAGTCTTTCCAGACGGATTCATATCCTTTGGATTGTAGCATGCCGGTGATGTCATTGATGCCACGCTTGTCATCGATGGTGAACTGCTCGGTGGCGCGGCTGCAGGATGATTTTTCGCTGACTTCGACACGTTTGCCCTTGAGCGTCATGTGCAGGTCGTCAGTGCCGGCGCCGGTGTAGCCGCCAGGGTCGGTCTGGGACTCGGCTGACATGTGGGTGACGCCGAGGGGCACAAGGGCGTCTCTAAGGTTGGCTGGCTCACGAGTGCTGACCACAATGCCGACATGAGGAAAACAAATACGGAATGCGCAGACGAGCTGGACAAAGTGGCGGTCGTTGAGAAAGAGCTCAGGATTAGGCTCATACTGGTAGTTGCCAGCGTAGGGGCGCATGCGGGGGAAGGAGACGGTGAATGAGGCCTTCCAGCAGTGTTTGTAGAGGTATTCCAAGTGAGAGGCGAGGGCCCTAGCTTCGTGCCTCCAGTCGGCTAGGCCAAAGAGGGCGCCGATGCCGATTCTTCTGAAGCCTCCGGCGTAGGCGCGCTCTGGGCACTCGAGGCGCCAGTCGAAGTTTTTCTTTGGCCCTGCGGTGTGAAGGCGGGAGTAGGTGTCACGGTCATAGCTTTCCTGATAGACAACGAGTCCCTCCGCGCCGTGCTCGACGAGCTCACCGTATTGCTTGTCCTTCATGGGGCCAACCTCGATGCCAATGGTAGGGATAAATCCCTTGATGGCATCAATGCAGTCTTGCAGGTAGCCCTCGGAGACAAACTTAGGATGCTCTCCGGCAACGAGCAGGATGTTACGGAATCCGAGTGCGTGCAGATGCCTGGCCTCGGTGACGACCTGGTCAATGGTGAGGGTGGTGCGCAGGATAGCATTATCGCGGGAGAAGCCGCAGTAGCTGCAGTTATTGACACACTCATTAGAAACGTAGAGCGGTGCAAACAGCCGCATGGTTTTACCAAAGTGCCGGCGCGTGATGGAGCGGCTGTTGACAGCCATGGACTCAATTTCCTCACGCGACTTTGGCGCGAGTAGCTGCTCGAATTTACGCAGTAGCGGGGTTGTCTCGCCACGATTGAATGTGTCCACAAAGCTCACGCCCGCAGACTAGGACAGAAATTCAAAAGCACAAATCCGAAATCAGCAGATCCTGCCATGGGTTTATCTATGAATCTGAGCTCCAGAGCTAACGTTACCTGCAGGTTTGGTGATGATGCAGAATTTTCATGAAGAATTTTACATATGCGTATATTTATGTATTCTATGGCTCGTAAATTGATATTTCACCGTGCGTTTTTCTGGTTGCGGGTGTCGGCTAGGTAACCTTTGCCCGGTCGCTGAAATAATTACTATCTACTCAAATGGATCTATTAACCTGGCTAGGTATAGTCGCATGTTTATCGCAGTCGGCGATGTTTTCTGGGTCGAACCTTGCCTTCTTTTCTCTAGGTCGCATGCGTCTCGAGGCGGAGGTGGAAAAAGGCAATGAGTCCGCGCTGCGCATCTTGAATTTACGCAAGGACTCTAACTTGCTGCTGTGCACGATCCTCTGGGGAAATGTCAGTGTCAATGTGCTGCTGGCCTTGCTCAGTGACTCAGTGATGGCGGGCGTCGGAGGTTTTGTATTTGCTACGGTGGGTATTACTTTTTTTGGTGAGATCATCCCGCAGGCTTACTTCTCACGCCACGCCTTGAAGGTTGGCGCAAAGCTCTCCCCCTTGCTTCGTTTTTATCAGATGCTGCTGTTTCCCTTTGCGAAACCATGTGCGCTTATTCTTGATGGTTGGATCGGGCCTGAGGGTCCTACGTTTTACCGAGAGCGTGATATTGAGATTATTCTTGAGAAGCACATTAGCGAGCAGAGCTCAGAGATCAGTGCTAATGAGGGCAGGGGCGCGCTCCATCAATGCGGATACGATTTATACGATGCCTTCCAAGCTCGATCTGCCAACCTTGCCTGGTCCAGATACGGATGAGGGGCGTGAGTTCATCAAGGAACTCAAAAAACATCCCAATTTACGTGCGGTGATTCTGGATGAGTATGACGGCAAACCTGAGCTCATTATCAATACGACGGAGTATCTCAGCACGCTCTATGCGCTCAATCAGCAGCAAGAGGATGGGGCTCTCTCGGAGATCGATATCTATGAATTTTGCCATCGGCCGATCATTGTTTTTGATAGCCACACGACCCTCGATGATGTGCTCGGTGAGTTCGTCGTCGAGGCCAATGACAAGAACGACCACGTGGTGGATCGTGATGTGGTTATTTTCTGGAATGATGAGCAGAAACGCATCATCACCGGCGCCGATATCTTCGGCCGATTACTCAAGGGAATCGCACGCCGAGAAGCGGAGTAGTCCGCTGTTGTGGGGGGGGTTAATTTTTTGTGAGTCGCGTCGTGAGCTAACAGACTCTTACTTAAGGGCGTTCTGTTAGTCCTGTTCTTTTTTTGTCAGCGGAATATTGATATTTATTGTTAGGGTGTGGCTGAAATTGTATCTACAGTGTTAGATTTATACAGTTTGTTCTGGTGCCGTTTCATTAGTCTTTTGTGGGGTGCTGGAATGCCTTTTTAAGGCCGATTTTAAAAGGGTCGCATGCTGTGTATTTCTCCTCTGAAAGAGAATATGATACGCGCTTCCTCCAGTTCTCAGTTTGTGCTCATGGCTATATGGCTGATGTGTGCCGGCTTTGCATATAGCGTCTACGCTCAAGATCATATCTACATTGAGAAGAATCAGGAGGCCCACGTCTTGCGGTGGAATAGTGAAGAGGGGACAACTTCGTTTCTGCAGCGCAGCACTGACTTAATTCGTTGGGATTACATGCTTCATTACGATGTCGGTGACGGATCTGAACGTACACAGGAGCCAGATCAAGAGGCTGGGGCAGAGGGACAGGGCTTAAGCTTCTATCGTCTGCAGACCTATCCGACAAATCTTGATGATCCCGACGATACCGATGGTGATGGGCTTCATAACCTTTTTGAATTGAGCCATGGATACGTGCCTGTCCTGACCGATAGTGACGATGACGGAGTCGCCGATGGAGATGAAGATCTTGATGAGGACGGTGAGAGTAATCTTTCGGAAATAGCCAACGGCACGGATGCTAGTGACAGCTCGTCGAATAGTGGCGATGGTGATTTTGATGAGGATGGGCTAAGCAATAGAGAAGAAAGCGTTATCGGTACAGATCCCAACAAGCCTGATACTGACGAAGACGATATTATTGACAGCCAGGACGGCTGGCCCCTCTGCAAGGAGCTTGCGCCGGAACGCCTTCACAGGCCTAAATATGCGGTCATCTGCATTAAGGAACTAGAAAGTGACGAGAACATCACATTTTTCGAAACAAACAACAACGCACATGCGCTTCTAACTACCTATAAATCTAGTGATCGGTCTCGTCCTAGCTATTATTATAAAACTGATGCTGCTGCTAATCCGCTGATTGCACTGCCTTCTAGTTATGCCAATTCATCGGGAATTACCTCATACTACACATATAAATCTCTGAATGAGGCTAACTACTTCTTGAGGAACCCCGCGAGTGGCGATAACGGCAACTTATATTTTGAAGGGGACTTGCTTGTAACCTTGGCCTCCCCTGAATCGCTTCCCCACGATATAGGCGGCTTTGGAAATTTTGATGATCCTGATGGTTATCCCGTGACGGTTAACTTGACCGGCCAAACCTATGGCACAGGATCTTCACAAGAATATGTTGATGATACCGATGACTATACACAATACTCCTATGGTCAAATCAACTACAGCGCGCCAATTCTTTGGTCGGCCGCTGGACAATCTTCACAGCTATCGCCAGCAATAACACATCGGTTTGAGCCAAACGGCACTGGCATTGGTGGAGGATACGCTCTTCAGGGCGGGAGGTATGGTAGTGGTACATTCTTGGCGAAAATTGATAAACTGAACAATAATCATATCGGGCTAGCCTCACAAAAGGTCATCGATGACTACTGGTATACCGTTTATCCTGATGACAGTAGCGGCAGCATTATCACGAACTTCGGGGCTTGGTTTGATGGTGCGTTTTCGCTTCTGCTGCCTAATCATAATGGTGTTTTATCACCTGTGCTGCATTCCACTCATCTTTCCAACAAGAACACCGTTATGGCAGGGCAGGGAAGCGATACCCTAATATGGCTCGACCAGACCGCAGGACTCCAGAACGACCAAGCTGTCACCGGAACACCTGAACTCAAGAAAATCACATGGAACTCTCAGTGGGGGCCTGCACCGCCCATTAACCTCAATGCTAAAATGCAGGGTTTTGAGAGCAGCGGATCAAAAATTTGGCACAACAGTCTCTGGCTGGATGTCGCCGACATCGTCCCAGAATCAGAATGGACAGACATCAAAATCCGCGACATTAACGACCACGGCATGTTAGCTGCCGAGGCAACTAATGCTGATGGGGAAAAATGCGCCGTATTTCTCCTGCCCGTTGAGATCGTGCCTGATTATAACCGGGATGGGATGATTGGTGATGCGGATGCCGGGCAAGCTAACGAGGAGACACCGTTTATTTTTTGGGTGAATGACGATAACGATGACAATGAGATTCACGAGTATGCCGATGTTCCGGGTGCGGGCACTGATGGCGAGGATATGAGGATCAATGGTGAACGTGATCTGGTAGATTTTTTTCCCGTGCAGCTACGCCTTGCTGATATTTTAGAAATATTACCAGCTGATCAATACAGCTATGTAATCTCCCATCCGACGGGAGCCTTGAATTTTTTAGAAATGCCGACTGTTGAACCGGAAAGTCAGAGGGAGTTTTATGGTGCAGGATCTTACCTCGCCAATGAGGATATGGCTTACGAGGCAATGAGTAGATCTGATCAGGGGAAAATGAAGAGCACTGCTGGTGAAGGCTCAGAGTTGAGCGGGGAATATCTTGAAGCTGCCAAAAACGGTAAGGGGGTATTGCTCATCGAGGCAAAAGAGGAAACGGAGCAGTCCTTTGAATTGGTTATATGCCGTAAGTCTGACAAATCAGAAATGGCCCGTATTATGAGTGAGAGGTGGATGAATATGGTGCCTGTAGAAGACATGTTTTCCTATGTGAATATTAGAGGTGCGATCGAGAAAGGTTACATTCCGCCAGATATAGAGGAGATACAACATGAACGATTTCGGAAGACGCGTAAGGACCGCTGGTTTGTCTTTTGCCATGGCTACAATGTCAACGGAGAGAGTGCACGTGGCTGGAACGCAGAGGTATTCAAGCGTCTGCACCAGACAGGATCTGATGCGAAATTTCTTGGCGTAACTTGGGAGGGTAATCAGGGGCAAATTAGTGAAATTATCCCGCTGGCCGGCGGAAAGACTCCCGACTACTGGAAGAATGTTCACAACGCCTTCAAGAGCTCATCGGCTCTGTCAGAAGTAGTCAACGGCCTGACGGGAGGAGAAAAAGTGATTGCAGGTCATAGTCTTGGCAACATGCTCAATAGTAGTGCGATTTGTGATCACGACCTCGATGTAGCTCAATACTTTATGATCAATGCCGCTGTTCCACGTGAGGCATATTCAGCAAG
>JAACFN010000178.1 GCA_009937455.1 Verrucomicrobiaceae bacterium
CCCAACATCTCCGCCTCTGTTCCACAAATGGAAGCTGCTATCGTAGAGCTCCAAGCAAAGGGATTTGATATTCCAGACTATGCAGATGCAGAAGAGGTATACGCCAAGGTCAAAGGCTCGGCGGTCAATCCCGTACTCAGAGAGGGAAACTCTGATCGTCGTGCACCCAAAGCCGTCAAGGAATATGCTAAGGCCAACCCCCACCGTATGGGTGCATGGAGCCCTGACTCTCAATCTCATGTCGCCTCCATGACCAGTGGCGACTTCCGTTCCAATGAAAAATCAGTCACCGTTGAAAGCGCGACCGATGTCCGCATTGAACATACCGCGACTGATGGCACCACCACCGTTCTCAAGGAGAGCACTCCACTGCTCGCAGGTGAAATCATCGACGCTACTCACATGAGTAAAAAGGCGCTGCTGTCATTCCTCGAGGAACAAATTGCAGACGCTAAGGACCAAGGTGTTCTCTTTTCGCTTCACATGAAAGCAACCATGATGAAGGTCTCCGATCCTATCATCTTTGGTCACTGTGTTGCCGCCTTCTTTAAAAACGTCTTCGACAAACACGGTGAAATCCTCTGCCAAGCCGGCGTTGATCTGAAAAATGGCTTCGGCGACCTGCTCACTAAAATCCCCTCACTTCCAGAACATCAGCAAGCCGCTATCATAGCCGACATTCAGGAGGCGTATTCAAATGGACCTGCGCTTGCCATGGTCAACTCTGACAAGGGAATCACCAACCTGCATGTGCCAAGTGATGTGATCGTTGACGCCTCCATGCCCGCCATGATCCGCACCTCAGGCCAAATGTGGAATGCTGCCGGTGACACGCAAGACACCAAAGCGGTCATCCCCGACTCCTCCTACGCCGGCATCTACCAGGCCACCATCGACTTCTGTAAAGAGCACGGGGCATTTGACCCAACAACCATGGGCACGGTTCCCAACGTTGGCCTCATGGCTCAAAAAGCCGAGGAATATGGATCCCACGATAAGACCTTCGAAATCCCGGCAGATGGCACTGTTCGCATCATCGACTCCGATGGTAATACCCTCATCGAGCACGACGTCGAACAAGGCGACATCTGGCGTGCCTGCCAAACCAAAGACGCACCGGTCGAAGACTGGGTCAAACTCGCCGTCAATCGCGCCCGTGCCACCAGCTCACCTGCCGTATTCTGGCTTGATGAGTCCCGTGCTCACGATTGCCAAATCATTGCCAAAGTCGGCCAATACCTCGGTGATCACGACACCGATGGCTTAGAAATTCACATCATGACACCCGTTGAAGCAACCGAGTTCACACTCGCGCGTTGCAAGGCAGGCGAGGATACCATTTCAGTTACTGGTAACGTTTTGCGCGACTACCTCACAGACCTCTTCCCCATCCTTGAGCTTGGCACATCTGCCAAGATGCTATCGATCGTACCGCTGATGAATGGTGGCGGCCTCTTTGAAACAGGGGCTGGCGGTTCTGCACCCAAGCACGTGCAGCAATTCACCGCAGAAAATTATCTGCGCTGGGATTCCCTGGGAGAATTTTTAGCCCTGGCTGTCTCTCTCGAGCACCTATCGGCAAAGTTTGGCAACGCCAAGGCTCAGGTGCTTGCAGACGCACTCGACGCAGCGACTGGGCAGTTCTTGCTCAATGACAAGTCCCCCACTCGCAAGCTCGGCGGCATCGACAACCGAGGTTCTCATTTCTACCTAGCCCTTTATTGGGCAGATGCACTGACGGCTCAGACAGAAGATGCCGAGCTAGCCGCAATCTTTAAGCCCGTTGCCACAGCTCTCAGGGGGAACGAAAGCAACATTATCGAGGAGCTCATTGCGGTCCAAGGATCCTCTGTCGATACCGGTGGTTACTACAAGATGAATGACTCTCTGACCAGTGAGGCCATGCGTCCCAGCCAGACTCTCAACGATATTCTGGCAAATATCTGATCCATCGATATCACCCAGCCCAGCTGTCCAATCAATCAAGCCAGCCTACGGGCTGGCTTTTTCATGTCCTCCACCCCCCAAACATTGACAATCTATCCCGTTTCTGCCCACCTTTCTGCGGCTATTCATATTAGCCACCCTCTCTATTTTCTAACACCAACTGTCTACTAATACCATGTATGATCTCATTGTCATCGGCGGCGGCCCTGCCGGATATGTCGGAGCCATTCGCGCTGCCCAACTCGGAAAAAATGTTGCCGTTGTCGAAACGGACCGCGCCGGAGGCACCTGCCTCAACTGGGGCTGTATCCCAACCAAGGCACTTCTCAAAAATGCTGAGCTCTACCAAACACTGACTAAAAAAGCGGATGCCTTTGGTATTTCTTTCGATAACCTATCCTACGATTGGTCAAAAGTCGTTGGCCGCTCACGCCAAGTTTCAGAGCGCCTCGCAGGTGGTATCGAGTTTCTCTTTAAGAAAAATAAAATCGACTACATCCGCGGCTTTGGAGATCTCATAGACAGCAATCATGTCGAGGTCACTGCCGCTGACGGCACCAAGCAACTCCACGAGGCAGCTAACATCTTGGTTGCCACTGGATGCAAAAGCCGTGAACTTCCACCGCTACCATTCAATGGCACTTCCGTCATCAGCTCCAAGGAAGCCATGGTTCTCGAAAAACAACCAGAAAGCATGGTCATCATTGGTGCTGGAGCAATTGGCGTTGAGTTTGCCTACGTTTACAACGCATACGGCACCAAGGTCACCATCATCGAAATGCAACCAAATCTGCTTCCTGTTGAAGATGAAGAAGTCGGCCAAGAACTTCAAAAATCATTCACCAAACAAGGAGTCCGCAACCTGACCAATACCAAGTGCGTAAACTTTCAAGATAATGGCGACTCGGTATCCATTGATGTCGAAGGCCCCAAAGGAAATGAAACCATCACCGCCGACGTTTGTCTCGTTGCCATTGGTGTTGCACCCGTTCTCCCTGGTGGGATTCAACCTGAGCTCGATGACCGCGGTTTCATCAGTGTTGATGACCGCTACCAAACCTCTATTCCAAATGTTTACGCCTGTGGTGATATTTCTGGCCCTCCTTGGCTTGCCCATACCGCAAGCTTTGAGGCCGTTCAGTGTGTCGAAGGTCTTTTTGTAGATGGCCACACCCCGCGTCAGGTCGGCAACTTCCCAGGCTGCACTTACTGCCACCCACAAGTCGCTTCAGTCGGCAAAACCGAGCGTGCACTTAAGGAAGAGGGCATCGATTACAAGGTCGGCAAGTTCCCTTACGCTGCCAGCGGCAAGGCCCAAGCTTCTGCTGATGCCGAGGGCTTTGTGAAACTATTGTTTGGCAAAGAGCATGGTGAGTTACTCGGGGCCCACATCATTGGTGACAATGCCACGGAGCTCATCGCAGAAATGGGACTCGCCCTTGAGATGGAGCTCACCACCGACGAGATCCACTCCACCATCCACGCCCACCCGACGCTCGCAGAAGCCATCCACGAGGCCACCCTCGATGCCGACGGCCACGCCATCCACTTCTAGCCTATCCACTTCTAAGCCGTCCCTGGGGATGCATCATGGGGGCTATGCCCCCAGCTCGCCCTTCATCTCATCGCGCCATGAACTACCCGCTGAACCTCAGCTTCAAAATCGTGGCGATCGCGCCGCAGATCTATGTCAGCGATGCACAGGGTAGCCCCGTCTGCTTCGTCAAACAGAAGCTTTTTAAGCTCAAGGAGGATATCATTGTCTTCTCGGACTCATCCAAGTCCCGGCAGATCGATCCACAGGGTGGCGAAATTGGCTCGATAGGCAGACGGGGATTCAAATCCATCTGGCGAGCAAGCTATGATGTATTCAACCCGGGTGATGACTCCCCGGACTTCAGTATTCACGAAGAAAACCCCTGGACCAAAGTCCTCGACAGTATCCTCGGTGACATTCCAATCCTTGGATTTCTCAGTGGCTACTTTCTTCACCCCGCCTACACCGCCGCCCGCCCTGATGGCACTCCGGTCATGCGTGTTCAAAAACAACCTGCCTTCTTCGAGGGTAAGTTCACTATCGAAAAACTCGCAGACCTCACTCCCCAAGAAGAACTCAATCTGGTTTATTCCTTCCTGATGCTGCTCCTTCTTGAGAGAGATCGCGGTTAATAAATCATTCACCACTCTAGATTTAACATGTCTGACCAACGTAAGCCATTCCCCTTTGCCGACTTCGAATCCAAGTGGCAACAGCACTGGGATGAGCACAAAACTTTCCACACGCCAAACCCGGGTGACGAGGACTTCGACGCATCGAAGCCCAAGTACTTCATTCTTGATATGTTCCCTTACCCATCTGGCGCGGGGCTCCACGTCGGACATCCTGAGGGCTATACCGCAACAGACATCCTTGGTCGCTACAAGAAGATGAACGGTCACAACGTGCTCCACCCAATGGGCTGGGATGCCTTTGGACTACCTGCTGAGCAGTACGCCATCAAAACTGGTCAACACCCACGCATTACCACAGAACAGAATATCGACAACTTCCGGCGCCAGCTCAAGTCGCTCGGATTTGGCTATGACTGGGACCGCGAAGTTAACACCACCGACCCCAACTACGTTCGCTGGACCCAGTGGATTTTCCTGCAGCTTTATAATTCCTACTTTAACGAAGAAACTCAAAAGGCAGCTCCCATCTCTGAGCTTGAAGCCCAAGGCTGGAGCCGCGAACAAATCGACGATGTTAGGCTCGCCTTCATTCATGAAGCTCCAGTCAACTGGTCTCCCTCTATGGGAACAGTACTCGCCAACGAGGAAATCGAGGAATGGAAAGCTAAAGGAGAAACCGTCGAGCGCCGGCCACTGCGCCAATGGATGCTGCGCATCACCAAATACGCTGATCGCCTCATCAACGAGCTTGACCCCCTCGACTGGCCCGAATCAATCAAGCTGCTGCAGAAAAACTGGATTGGCAAATCCACCGGTGCCGAAGTCCACTTCGACATCGAAGCTCACCAAGTCACCGTCTTCACCACTCGACCTGACACCCTCTTCGGCGCCACCTATATGGTCCTCGCCCCCGAGCATCCGCTCGTGCAGGAAATCACCACCTCAGCTCAAAAAGAAGCCGTAGATAACTACATCGCATCCTGCGCATCCAAGTCCGACCTGGAACGCGGCGACCTCAACAAAGACAAATCCGGAGTCTCCACCGGCGCGACTGCCACCAACCCGGTCAATGGCGAGCAAATACCTGTCTGGATTGCTGACTACGTGATGATGAGCTACGGCACAGGAGCGATCATGGCCGTGCCAGCTCACGATGAACGCGACTTTGAGTTCGCTAACAAGTTTGAGCTTCCCGTCACCCAAGTCGTCGAACCCAATAAGGGCTCAGACTGGCAAGGTTTCACCGGTAATGGAGTCGCTGTTAACTCAGGCTTCCTCGACGGCATGAAAACCAAGGATGCCAAGAAAGCCATCATCCAATGGCTCCGTGACAACAACAAGGGCACCTTCAAAGTAAACTTCAAACTTCGTGATTGGCTGTTCTCACGCCAACGCTACTGGGGCGAGCCCTTCCCCATCCTATGGGAGAATGGCAACCACCAAGCCGTGCCTGAGTCCGAGCTTCCAGTGCTCCAGCCTGAGATGGACGACTTCAAACCCACCGGCTCCCCAGAAGGCCCGCTGGCCAAAGCCACTGATTGGATCAACTATTCAGAAAGCTCAAAGCGTGAAACCAACACCATGCCCCAGTGGGCCGGCTCCTGCTGGTATTACATGCGCTACTGTGATCCTAGAAATACCGATCGATTCATCTCTAAAGAAGCTGAAGAATATTGGTCTGGAACTAGCGACGCATCCTCGGCTACTGGCATGGTTGACCTCTATGTCGGCGGCACCGAACACGCCGTGCTCCACTTACTCTACGCTCGCTTCTGGCATAAAGTCCTCCACGACCTCGGCCACGTCTCTACCATTGAGCCCTTCCAGAAACTAGTCAATCAAGGCCTTATCCTGGGCGAAGACGGAGCTAAGATGTCCAAGTCCCTCGGCAATGTCGTCAATCCCGATGATGTCGTCTCTGAGTATGGCGCTGATGCCCTACGTCTCTATGAAATGTTCATGGGTCCACTTGAACAAGTCAAACCATGGCAGATGAAAGGGGTCGAAGGTGTCTCACGTTTCCTCGCCAAAGTATGGCGCCTCGCATTCGAGCAAAATCAAGAAGGCGAATGGGTTCTATCCAGTAAGCTCAGCCATCAAGAGGCTGCAAGCGACCATGAAGGAGCTCAAACTGAGAAAGAATTACTCAAAGTATTGCACGAAACCATCAAGAAAGTAGGCGAAGATATCGAGAGGCTGTCATTCAACACCGCAATTTCCCAGATGATGATCTGCACCAACACCTTTGGTAAAGCTGAGAAGCTTCCGGTAAGTTTGATGCCTGATCTACTCAAATGCTTAAATCCATTTGCACCCCACATCACCGAGGAAATTAACTCTCGACTCCCTATTGCGGCCGCCAACACGATGTTGTGCAATCAGGACTGGCCAACATACAACGAAGCCTATCTCATCGAGGACGAAGTTGAAATCGTCGTTCAGGTCAACGGCAAGCTGCGCGGTAAGATCACCGTTGCCAAGGATGCTGCTAAAGATGAAATTGAGGCGCTCGCCCAGAAAGATGAGAATGTCATTCAACACACCGAAGGAAAAACCATCCGCAAAATCATCGTTGTTCCAGGTCGCCTGGTTAACATCGTAGCCAACTAACACCATGAAGGTCGAAAAAGTCAAATACGCACTCTGGGCCGCCGACTGGGAGCGATGCCTCCACTTCTATCGTGATTTATTTGATGGTGAAGTCAGCTTCGCCTCAGAACCATGGAGTGAAGTCGTCATTGCGGGGGCTACCATCGGCATCCACGGAGGTGGTGAAGGCAAACGCACATGGACCGGTCTCAGCTTCCGGGTCGATGATCTTCACGAAGGAATCGTCCGGCTCAAAGAGCACGGAGGTGCACTCACCAGAGAGCCAACCGACACTCCCGAGGATCCACTCCACCTTGCCATGTGTGTCGATCCTGATGGCAATGAATTCATGATGACCTGCAGCCGCCCGGCTAGCTAAATGAATCATTGCCCAACCATCCCTGGCAACTGATCATTGATATGTCCCTCTCCAAGAAAACCGCCCTTGTCACCGGAGCTTCCTCCGGTATCGGCCGTGCTGTATCGATTCAGCTAATTGAGGCTGGTGCCAAGGTTATTGGCCTGTGCCGTGATACATCCAAACTACCCGAGGGTGTAGAGCCCATTGCCTGTGATCTCTCTGACCCCGCTCAAATTGATAAGGCCTTTGCATCACTGAGCCACCTTGACATCCTCGTCAGCAATGCGGGGCTCGCCTTGCTCTCACGCATTTCCGATGGCAACCCCGCTGATTGGGAAACCATGTGGCAGCTCAACGT
>JAACFN010000002.1 GCA_009937455.1 Verrucomicrobiaceae bacterium
CCTGTGGCAACCAGAGCACCCTCGGGCAATGCTTCCAAGCTATCGGCTTCTGAGCATACCAGCACATCTCTCACGGGTGCACGCTCGAGCGCACCTACGACCTCAAAGTGGTCTGCAAGCACGGTTGGAACATCCTTCATGCTATGCACGGCGAGATCAACCTCACCATTTTCCAGCGCAACCTCCAGCTCCTTGATGAAAACCCCTTTGTCGAAAACTCCCTCTACCTTGGCAACCTCCGAGAGCGGCACATCCGTTCGTCTGTCTCCGGTTGTGGTGATGATTTTACGCACGATTTCGCGCTCTGGAAATTGAGCTTGTAGCGCGCGTTCAGTCATTTCCGCCTGGGCAAGGGCGAGTGCGCTGCCTCGTGTTCCGACGACAAGTGGTTTCATGATGTTTGACTGATTTCCTCTGCGATCATTTGTTCGCAGAGTTTAACTTGCTTGGCTCGAGATTCTTTGGCGAGACTCGCCAGTTGCTGCAGTTTATCTATGTCGTAGAGGTAGACCTCTTCGATATCGCCAGCCTGTGCCTCAATATCCCGCGGCACTGCAATATCAATTAAAAACAATGGACGAAACTTACGCTTCTTACGAACTGCCTCAATTTGAGATGCCTTCAATACAGGTTCAGATGCCCCCGTTGATGATACGATCACATCTGCCTTAACGAGAGCTTCTTCCCAAGAGTCAAAGGGAACGACCTCGCCACTAAGTTCCTCCGCCAAGGACCTGGCCCGCTCAATAGACCTGTTTGTCACCGTCAACTGGCTCGCTCCCCGTGAGATCATGCTCTTAGCTACCAGGCGGCTTGTCTCTCCGGCACCGATAATCATGACATGGCTGCCGTTGAGCTTACCAAAAATCTTCTCCGCCAGATCAACCGCAACATTACCTACCGAGGTAGCGCCCATCTGAATACGTGTATGTGTGCGGATGCGCTTACCGACCGCAAACGATTTTTGAAACAAGCGGTTCAACATCCCTTTGGTTGCACCTGCCTCGAAAGCTTGTTTGTAGGCATGTTTTACTTGTCCAAAAATCTCTGTCTCTCCCAGCACCATAGAATCAAGCCCACATACCAAAGCAAAGAGATGCTGTTTAGCATCGTCTCCACATTTCTGATAGAGGTGCGACATATCTTCATCATCATGATCTACTGATAAATGCTGCCTCAATACATCCAGTCCCATTTGGCGATCTTCTGCGGCTACATAGACTTCCATGCGGTTGCATGTTGATATCACAACGCCCTCAGCAATGGTTGTCAGCTCCGTCAACCTACTTGCCTGCAAACCCAATTGCTCCTCAGATACTGCAAAATGCTCCCTCACCTCAACAGGTGCGGTTTCATGATTGAGTCCCATGCATATCAATTCCATCTAGTTGATCAGGGGGAAAATCATCAAAGACAGCACAAACAGCAATACCGCAGCCATGGCCAGCTTTCCCGGAGGCATACCGCGCCACCATTTTAAAATCAGCAAAACAGCATACGCTGCCCATTGCCCAAGGGCGACATAGAGATGCTTATTGGCAGCGCCCGTTTTCTCCATCACTAGACCACAGATAAGCCCTAAGGTGAGTAATGCAAAGCCAAGTAACAACAAACGCCCAACAACTTTACTCAAGTCACGAGCCGGTGGTAGGTTAGCAAACAAGCCCGTGCTCATGTGCGCGTCTTTCAACTGCCTGTTAAGCACAATAAACATCACCCCCGCAACGGCGGCTAAACCTAAAGCACCATATGCTAACACCGAAAACGCAGCATGAGATTCCCTCCAGCCATCTACCACTGTTTTACGTTCTGGGCTCGCGTCAAGCATCCCCGGCATCAAGGCTAGCGACAATAAAAAACAGACCAGCGGCGCCGTGAAAACCCCCAATAATGAAAGCCTGTAAACAGAGCCTACCGCCATATAAAACATCGTCAGCGACCATGCAGAAAAGATCAACACCTCGCCCGTGTCTCCAAGAGGGCAACTGGCACGCATTTCACCGCGAATGCTCAGTATCGTCAGCTGAGCGACAAAGCAAAACAGCATCCATAACACCGTCCACTGAGACTTGTGACCACGGCGCACGTAGCGAGCCCCTTGCACAGCTGCCACAGCTGCAAGGATTATGGCTATGACAAGCATCCAACGGTCCACGACGGCCTGTCTCTTGCACAGATACCCTAGGAATTTCAAGCCGATATCTTACTGATATTTTCAACCCTCGTATCACGCCTCTGGCGATATCTTCATCGTGGCATTCATCTCGTTGTAGAAATGAAGCCTCTCATTCAATGGGGTCAATGAAAGATTGGGTTGATGCCAGCGCAAGCCTGGTGGTGCGCCTGTATCAACGCAGCCCGAGAATCTTTGCCGCAGTCTCCCCATTCACCTGAAACACCGCTGAATCCTGTGCCTTAGGTTTCTCCCCCTGCCTTGTCTGATACTGGTATATCTTAATAGGCTTAATACCCTCAACCTGGGACATTAGATAGACACGTATGGTAATGGGATCATCCCCCTGATAGCCGGGCAGGTCCCTGATTTCGTAACTAATCTCATTAATTCCGTCCCGAGCACCGCCGATAATAACCTCTGATTGCTGGTTATCTTGAAACCGGTGTTTGCTGATCCTATTCACCCTTACCTTCACCTCCCTGCCCGGACAGTACGAGTATACCTTAGCGATGTATTTGGCCTCGGCTACCTCATCGGGTGTCGGTGGCTTTACCCCCGTTGGCAAAAAAGCCTGTTCATCGACATAAGCAAGATCACCAGAGGCGATCTGAGCTCTTACATCCTTGAGGTTGTCTAGGTTAATAAACTCTGCGGTATCATATTTCCAGCCGCGACCTTCATACACAAAACTCACTAATAGAAGGTTATCTGCGGGGGCCGCACCTGCCCCGAAATTGACTTTACCAAAATACACAGACTTTGCGCTCATACCCTTACTGCGCGCTCTCAGCATTTTTAAACCTTTGAGTGTGGGTGGAGCCGCGGGCACATTAAAAATATCTGCTGGCCATTGCCCCTTTTCAGACAAGATGCGGTTCTGGAGCGCGACCCTTCGATGGGTAGCGCTCACCTGGTGCCATGCTCGGTAATCGCGACTCACCATTGCATCACGCCAGTAAGCGTAGACCTTATCAAGCGATTGGCCTAACTTAAGCTGCTGGTCTGATACTTGAGCTTCAGCAAAACCAAAACTCCCCAGTGACATGATCGCCACCAACACTACACGAAATAAATAGACCTGCATCACTCTTTGCATTGGACAATAATTCCAGCTAAGGGCAAACCTTTTTTCATCAAGCTCATACAGCAAGGCCTTCTGGCTCATGTATTAGCCATGTCAGCATCACATTGAGCATCGATTATGAACACTCTTACTAAGGCAAAGCCACTGAGCTTGGAGCGAGACCTTGAATTACTCAAGGATGCTGAGTCTTACACTTACCGCACCGTTGATGATGCCCAATTGGCAGCTCATTGTTTCTTCCCTGAGGGGCATCAAACTTCAGACGCAAGGCCGGCTGTCATCTTTTTCCATGGCGGCCTATGGGATGTAAGCATGACCACTCAATTTGCCCCGCATGCTATGCATTTTGCTAGTCGAGGTATGGTCGCTGTCATCGTTGACTATCGTGTATCTTCAACTGCACCGGTAACACCTGAGAATGCGATCGAAGATGCGCAGGAGGCCATGTTATGGCTAAAAAATAACCACACTGAGCTCGGCCTTGACCCCAATAGAATTACGGCTGTGGGCGCTGCATCGGGGGCTCATATGGCTCTCTCGCTCGCCATGATGCCCGCAGCGGAGACTGCAGAAGGTTACTCCCCTCGTCCATTAAGCGTCATTGCCTTAAGTGCCATTGTTGACACCACCAAAAAAGGCATCGGCATGGAACGATTTGCCGATCCAAAAAACGCCATCCAATTAAGTCCTTCAAAACTCGTTAAAAAGGGTCTCTGCCCAATGCTTCTTGTACATGGCAAAGCAGACACCATTGTTGCCCACCAAAACATTGCTAAGTTTGCTAAAGCGATGAGCCGTAAAAAAAATAAGTGTGAGCTTATTGAATACGAGGGCATGAATCACAGCTTTTTTAACTTTAATGTGAGTGCTAAGCACTTCGAACTCACCCTAAATGCAATGGATGCCTTCTTGGTCAATCTCGATTGCATCGAGCCCGTGAGCTATCTTTAGCGTCCTCTCAATCAAGACGCGGACTGATACGCCGCATGCGGCTTGCATTGACTTGAGCTCCGCTCCGTCTATGCAGAGTGACATTGGCTCCTCCGCCAATGGATCATCTAGATTCGCCACATACGCCCCTATGGGGCTGTGTGGCTTGCGTTCGAACCCTAGGGTCTCGTCCCGTATATTTTACCACGTCTCGAAAACAATTCACCCCAACTCTGATGATCAGAGCTGGGGTGAAATGGCAACCCGTACGGGACTCGAACCCGTGTTGCCGCCGTGAAAGGGCGGAGTCCTAACCACTAGACGAACGGGTCGCAAAAGTGGTGCGCTGTGCGCGGCGGGAAATTGCCACATTTTGTCTTTATGGCAAGAAAAATCAGATAAAATATTCTGTATAATTATTCGGGTCGCTTTTGATCTTTAAGAGTTGCCCCCTTTTGTCTAAACCTAAAGCCGTGAACGAAGTAAACTACGAGGAGCGCGGGCGGCGGATCTTTGAGATGGAAATCAAAGAACTGCAAAATGTTTCTGCCTCATTGAGTGATTCCTTCACCCAAGCTGTGTCCATGCTGAAAAACTGCATCGAGAACAGAGGTAAAATCGTCGTCGTCGGCATTGGTAAATCAGGTAATATTGGCCACAAAATCGCTGCCACTCTGAACTCGACAGGCTCAACAGCTGTTGTCTTGAACTCTCAAAATGCTCTCCATGGCGATCTGGGTATTATTTCAGATGGTGACGCCATCATCGCCCTCTCTTATTCTGGTGAAACCTCAGAGCTGCTCGACATACTGCCCTTCATCAAGCGATTTGATATTGATCTCATTAGTATCACTGGCAAAGGCGGTTCCACTCTCGATAAGCAAAGCGATGCCACTTTACTCGCCGAAATAGAACGTGAAGCGTGCCCGCTTAATCTAGCTCCGACCTCCTCCTCTACCGCCATGCTAGTCATGGGAGATGCCCTTGCCATGGTTTTACTTGAGTCAAGAGGCTTCACTGAGGAAGACTTTTCAAAGTTTCACCCTGGTGGGTCTCTCGGCAGGGCTCTGTTGACCAAGGTAAGTGATATCATGCGCAGTGGTGAGTCCCTAGCAATCATCAAGCCTTCCAACACCATTCAAGATGCACTGTCACAAATGAGCCAGGCTCGAAGTGGAGCATGCATCATCACCCATGATGACGGATCGATGGCTGGCATATTTACCCACGGTGACTTCGCAAGGTCTTATCAGGAAAACAACGAGATTGGAAATCTGCCTGTCAGCCAGTTTATGACATGCGACCCCGTCACCTTATTTTCCGATTCACTCGCCGCTGAAGCGATCACCACCATCGGCTCGCATCGCATTGATGACATTGTCGTTTTGGACCATGACCAAAAACCCATCGGCCTCATCGACACTCAGGACTTCGCACGCCTTAAACTTATCTGATGAACAATCCCATGAGACAACATCTTCGTTTTCTCACCATCTTCTCATTAGCGCTGGCTTCCTGTGGCAACCAGAAAACCTCTGTGACACCAGTGAAGATCACCCCTGTTGGAGCTCAGGTCGATCTCAACATGGTGACTATTCAAGTTAGTGATGCAGTAATCATCAAAAAGAATGATTCTGATTACTTCCTAAAATTGAATTACACGGTCGATAATCAAGCTGGAGCAATCATCGCCTTTCCCTGCTTATATAACGAGATCGATGACCTCATTGAAGTCAACCTAAAGGACAAGGAAAACAACCCGCTGATGCTTGGCAAGCGCCCACTTGAAGGCCTCACACTGACTGAGCCGCGCCCGCTCAAAATCCCAATAGAAAAAACAACCCGCAGCTACCAAGCGCCTATCATGCCTGCATCACTGGAGCCGGGTGAGCAGCTAGAGATGAGGGTGAGGCTACACGCTCCGTCACGCTACGATGAACTACGCAGTAGTATTGAAGCTACCAAAGTGTATCTATCTTGGCCTTGATTCAGCTCATATTCACAGCACTTCAACCTTGCAACTTGGATATCTCTAAGCACACTGCCGTTCAATTTTCGTCCCCCCTCAATCAACCCAAAAACTCAAACTCAATAATCTTATGGCATCTATCGTAGCAACCAACGTCAAACGTGGCCAATGTATCAAATATGAAGGCGAAACCGGCATCGTTCTCAACCTCGACCACCGCACACCGGGTAAAGGCAATGCTCTGATCGCCGCAACTATTCGATCATTCCAGACGGGAAAAACTAAAAGCATCCGCTTCGCTTCCAGCGACAAAGTAGAAATCGTAGAAACCGATCGCCAGAAACTCGAGTTTTCCTACTCAGACCCACAAGGCTTTCACTTCATGGACATGAGCACCTATGAAACAGTAACCCTCGACGCAGAACTCATCGGTGATAACAAAAACTTTCTTGTAGAAGGCATGACTGCCGAGATTCTCTTCATCGAAGGAAACCCCGTCACCGTCGACGTTCCTGCCGTTGTCGAACTTGATGTCACAGATACTTCTGATGGCATTAAAGGTGACACCGCCAACAACCCCACTAAACCCGCGACCCTAGTAACGGGCCTTGTGGTTCAAGTGCCTCTCTTTGTGAAAATCGGCGATAAGCTAAAAATCAATACTGCGGAGTCGTCTTACTCAGGACGAGCCAACTAGTCATTCACCTTTGAATCCAAGCAGCGATCTTTTTTTACCAAACGGATCGCTGTTTTTGTATCCGCCCTCAGCACATCTTCATACCTTTGGCTCAGCATGACATGGAATGATCAATTTCTTAATCTGTTCCGCAACTGCGTGGAAAAGTATCGTGGTGGCAATCATGATTATCGCTCCTATTACGGGCCTGATGATATCTCCTTCTTAAAGTCTATCGGGTACAAACCCCGAGAGATGTTCGACTTCGTAGAGGACCTTGTCGACGAAGGCACCCCAAGTGAATCTACAGCGCTCCTTATAGCCGCAGTAAGGCGTGATTATTTTCTCACCGTGCAAAAAGGCATTCTCAGCGAGCATGAGATCAGCACAAATGATCTTCCTACTTTTGGTGATACACTAGACGGTAGAAACTACTTCCCCCGCATTCTGACCAAGGCCCGCGCCAAACTGCGTGGCGAACTCGATCCTGACATTATGTATGGCTGTGGCGGTGATCGCAAATTCCTGCGAGACCACGGCAACATCCACCCAGGCGATTTCCTTCGTCATGTGTGGGCATCAGGGGATGATGATCAACATATCATTGATTACGTCTGCTCCAAATCACCCAAAAACTAACCAAAAAATTATCATTATGAAAGATTACCAAGGAGAACAAATCCTCGTTGTCACCCGTCAACTTTTTGACAACCTCAGTGATTTTCAAGGCATCAATACGGACGTTGCGCGCTACCTACCCTCCCTACTCAATCCAGAGAATAATTTTTTCATGGATCGTGGTGCGGCAGAAGATGACCCCTCCCATAAACAGCTCATCCCTTATTGTATTTTTAGAGTCAAGGATGAGCAAGGCGATCGATACCTTCATTACACCCGTGGTAAATCATATTGGTATTGGTGGCCATATCAACCCTGTGGATCAACGTGAAGACCATTTAGGCATGGATACCTACATGGCCGGAGTCGAACGTGAAATTGACGAAGAGCTCAACATCACGGGTGGGCACACCAACAAAATTGTTGCGCTACTCAACGACGATTCTAATGAAGTCGGGAAGGTTCACCTCGGGGTTGTTCATATGATCGATTTGGAAACAGATGATGTCCACGCAAACGAGGATGCCATCGCCAATCTGGCTCTTTGCTCACTCGACGACCTGCGCGGCCCCCTCTATGATAGGCTCGAAACTTGGACGCGCTGCTGCGTGGATGTTATAGAGGATTTATAGCTCAGCGGTAGCTCGCTTCGCTTGCATGTCAGATAAGTCTGTGATAATTCAATCTCATGCCAGTTGCTACTCCTCAAGAATACGTCGCCATGCTAGATGCTGCCCAAAACGGCGGCTATGCATATCCCGCCATCAACGTCACCTCTATCACCACTATCAATGGTGCCCTGAAAGCATTTTCAGAAGCCGGCTCTGATGGCATCATCCAAGTCTCCACTGGCGGTGGCGGCTTTGCCTCTGGCACCGCCGTGGCAGATGACGCCTTTGGAGCTTTAGTGCTAGCCGAAGCAACCCACTTGCTCGCTGAGAAGTACGACGTGCTTGTCGCCTTACATACCGACCACTGCCACCCAGAGAAGGTGGACAGCTTCCTGCGGCCGCTTCTTGACGCTTCCCGTAAGCGCATTGCAGAGGGCAAGGGTCCCTTATTCAACTCTCACATGTTTGATGGCTCCGTCGTCGATCTCGATGAAAACCTAGCCATATCCAAAGAGTTGCTCGCAGAATGTGCCGAGCTCAACATCATTCTAGAAATTGAAGCTGGATGTGTTGGTGGAGAAGAGGACGGTCATGACACTTCTGGTCTCCCTGCTGAGAAATTATACACAAGTACCGAAGACATGGTCCAGGTATACGAAACTCTCAATGGTATCGGCCGCTTCATGTTTGCTGCCACCTTTGGCAATGTTCATGGCGCCTACAAACCCGGCTCAGTAAAACTGAAACCCACCATCCTACGTGATGGCCAAAATGCCGTCATGGAAAAATATGGTAAAGACGCTGAAATGGATCTCGTCTTCCATGGTGGTTCGGGATCAGAACTTTCTGATATTCGCGAGACCCTCGGCTATGGTGTCATTAAGATGAACATCGATACGGATACTCAGTATGCATTTACTCGACCTATTGTTAAACACATCTGCGAAAACATCGAAGGCGTGCTTAAAATTGATGGTGAAGTAGGCAATAAAAAAACCTATGATCCACGTGGCTACCTCAAAAAAGCCGAGCAAAGCCTTTGCGATCGCCTGAAAGAATGCTGCGACGATCTACTCTCCACTGGCAACTCGATCTACGGCAAAATTTAATTGATACACACTTTAGATTCAACGGCAATTCCTGTCACAGCAGGGCTTGCCGTTGTTTCGTCTTATACATCTTACACCTAAGCAACAATGTTTGGCCCAGTTAAAGTGGGCCTTCAGCTAAGCTTACCAAGCTACGAGAAACATGACTAATAAACAACAAGACCATCCACTAGCCAACATCATGTGGAACGTGCTCATTCCGATCGTAGCTCTTAGCTTTTTAGGTAAAAATGGTGACAAGATCTGGCACATTGGACCAGTGGCTGGAATGCTTGTTGCCGTCTCCCTGCCCGTAATCTATGGCGTCCACCATCTCATCAAAACTCGGAAGCCCAACTTCTTTTCCATCCTCGGCATCGTGAGTATACTGCTTACAGGCGGTATTGCGATAATGGCATACAAGGACAATGGTACAGTAGACACCGCTGCCCCTCTGTGGTTTGCCCTGAAGGAAGCTGCTATCCCTTTTGTTTTTGGCGTAACCATCTTTGTATCCCATTGGACGAAAACACCTCTCATCAGAGTCTTTCTCTACAATCCCGACTTCTTTGATATTCCATCCATAGAAAAACGCATCAAAGAAAAATCTGCTGAAACTGATTACAAGAAGCTCATCTTCTCAGGCACACTGCTGCTCGCAGGCTCTTTTTTTATCAGCATGGTGATGAACTACTTTTTAGCGCTTCACTTCCTTACAGAAAACACTGGCTCGCAGGAGGACTTTAATGATGGTGTCGCTAAACTAACCGGCTGGGGTTTTGCGGTAATCGGCCTACCCATGCTTATTATTCTCATGGTTATTATGTGGCGCTTCGTTTCTAGCCTGAAGAAAATCACAGGCATGCAAAACGACCAAATTTTGCTGGCCCGCTAAGAGCTAAACACCCTCTACAGGACCACCACCCTAGATGCAAAAACCGATAGTCTCACAATGGAGGCTACCGGTCAGTTAAAGGTTATATACGCTGTATCTTTTTGGGATACTCAATGCGGCTAATCAGAAATTAATCGACGAGATTGTCGATGCGAGAGGCCAGCTCTACATCAATTTCAGTCACACCGCCTATATCTGCAGTTTTAAGACGAATAGTGACCGTGAGATCACGAATATCGATCTCAGGAAAGTGTTGAGCTTCGTTTGCAATCTCGGCGAGATCATTTACAAAATCAATACCCTCCATGTATTCTTCAAATTCGATGGTGCGGGTGATAGCTTCGCCTTCAGCTTCCCACTCAGGGCAGCGTTTGAGGGCTTCATCTAGTTCGTCGGCTGGAATGATTTCTTCAGACATGGAATATAGTGGTATCGCAATTAAGCCAATTTGGCCTGTTCAACTTTGTCCGCTGTTGCATTGATTTGGCAAGCATGTTTCTTCATATTTTTTGGTTTTTTATAGTAATGGCTATTTGCAAACCGGCATATTTTTCTCTAAGCTCACTCATTATGCGATTGTTTATCTGCCTTCTTCTTCCTCTATCTGTGGCACTTGCGAGCTGCAGCAATACCCCTGAAAAGCGCATCGAGCATAACCCCGAGCTATTTCAGAAACTTACCGCCAATGAGCAAAAATTGGTGCGCACAGGAAGAATTGCACGGGGCATGAGTAAACCTGCTGTTTTTCTCGCTATGGGTAACCCCGATCAAAAAACCTCGGGCATCCAGCATGGCAAGAGTTTTGAACGCTGGCACTACAATACAATGGTCCCAATTCATAGTTACGATTTAGCCCCCTACTATGGATATGGCTATGGACGCTATGGACGCCGCGCTCACTACCATGGCCTCAGCTTTCAACCCACCGTTCATTATGTGCCCCGTCATGGAGCCTCAGTCGAATTCGTCAAAGATGAAGTCACCGGCTGGAGTAAGGAAAGCAGGTAATTAAAGCCAAAGGCTCAGCTCACCTGGGGCTAGCTTCGAGCTTGATACAAAAAAAGCTGACTGCATACACGCAGCCAGCTTCGAAATTTTTGAACGCCTCAATAAGAGATGCGTTTCTGAGGCGATTAATCTTCCTTCTTAGGTGCCGCCTTCTTGGCCGCTTTTTTAGCCGTTTTTTTAGCTGCAGTTTTCTTAACTGCCTTCTTCGCTGCCGTCTTTTTTACTGCTGTCTTCTTTGCAGCGGTTTTCTTTACAGCTGTCTTCTTTACGGCTGATTTCTTAGCTGCTTTTTTGGCAGTCTTCTTAGCTGGCGTAGATTTTTTCAGCGCGATAGTGGCTTTCACCTGATCTTTCTTACGCTTCAAATACTCTTTGCGACGGCTACGCTTGATGATTTTGTTATGTTGCTTACCCATGGGAAGTGATTGATGTGCTGGGGAATTAACGTCTCCAAGGAAAGCAAGCAAGCCCTAAATGAAGGGAATAAGCATTCAGCTACTCAACGTAGCTCGCTTTTTGCCAGTTAAACGCAAGAATGTCTCATCACTCACTTCACGCGCCGCACGAATACAACCTGTATTGCTAGTAGGCATCGCCATGATTTGTTCTAAGCAGAAATTTTGCGCTGCTTCTGTTTCGAACTCCATGCCAACAAGAGCGCGACCAACACGTTCTCCAGAATAGGCATAATTAAAATAGCAGAGGCTCGCCAGATCTTTAACCTCCCTCATAAACTGAAGTAATGCTCCTGCACGCTCTGGGAACTCAATATTAATAAACAGAGGGAAGGAAAAAAGCTCTGCCGCATAATTAATGATGCGATAGTCGACATCTTCATCCCTCGATACATCACTGGCTGAGACACCACGCTGTTGAAGAACCGCGTCGAGATCACCGTATTCCTGATCTGATCCGATCAAGCCCAATACGGGGTATTGCACAGCAGAATCGATCCTGCCGTATTGCAAATCGATGATACTCGTCTCGCTGGGAAGCTCACTAAGGAAATCCACAAGCGTACCCCTGCCCTCTGGAATGGGAACTCGCAGAAATCTACGGTGTTTAGGGCCTATTCCTGCTCGATGTGCTATCGCCCCCAACTGAGCAAAGTCCATATTTGCTCCGCTGACAATACACAGGACCTTTGCTCCAGGCTCAACCTGACCCTCGTCACAGTGCTTCTGAAAACCGGCCAAGGCCATAGCTCCACTTGGTTCGGGGATAATACGAGCGCTCTCCCAGAGAGTTCGTATCGAGTGGCACACCTCATCGTTAGTCACCGTAACCATGCCATCAAGTAGTTTTGAACAGTATTCGTAAGTCAGTGTGCCAGCTTTTCTCACAGCAGTCCCATCACAAAAAACATCGACATAATCTAGACTCACCGGATGCCCGGCCTTCATGGCCGCAGCCATAGAAGCTTGCTCAACACCCTCAACGCCATAAATCTTGACCTCAGGCCAGTATTTCTTCAGCCAGCAACTCAGGGCCGCAGCGAGACCACCACCGCCTATGGCGACATATACGCGCTCAAATGGCCCATGACCGCTCATCACGACCTCATCAGCCAAGGTCCCCTGCCCGCCCATGACCATAACATCATCATAAGGGTGGACATAGACGCCATCACATTGCTCACAAAAAACTCGTGCAGCTTTACCGGCTTCATCATAAGTGTCTCCGACCAGCCTAATTTCGACCATTTCTGCACCTATGCGCTGTACTTCACTACGCTTCACCTCAGGTGTCGCACGAGGCATATAAATGACCGCTTTACAATTCAATGCCTTAGCTGCCAGCGCAACACCTTGAGCATGGTTGCCGGCAGAAGCCGTAATAATACCTCGGCTCCGCTGTTCCTCAGTAAGTGCAGCCATCGCATTATAGGCTCCACGCCATTTGTAGGCTTTTATAGGACCGAGATCCTCACGCTTTACCCATACATCATACCTAGAACCGGGTAATACTAGCGGCTGCAGTGGCGTCACATCTCCAAGAGCATAGACTCGCTCACGCGCAGCAAGTATCTCTTCAAATAATCGGTCTTGGTCTGGTGAATTCACGAGCTCATTAATGTATGGAATAAGTAGGCAGAACAGCTCAAATTGATAGCTATAGAAACAAAAAACCCGAGGTGCTTGATGCTACCCCGGGCTTTAAAAAAACAATGCAAAATAGCCAGGTTAGTTCCCTTGATAAATCCAGTAAGAAACAGCAGCTACAATAAGTGCAGCAATGAATGCCCACAGATAAATAATGGTGCCGCCAGAGGCGCGCTCACCTGTATTTTTAAGGCGATCATAACGCCCCTTGATTTTGCCTTTACGGAGGAACCCATCATAATGGCGCTGCAGAAGGTGAGTTTCGACCTGACGCATCATATCGAGTAACACACCAACAAGAATCAGCAAGCTGGTGCCTCCAAAGAAGGATGTCACCAAGAACGGTAGTTCCTTACCAATGATGCCACGAGGCATTTGAGAAACAATCCATGGAAGAATAAAGATAATGGTGAGGAAGATAGCACCCGCAAAGGTGAGGCGGGTCATCGTGAAGTCCAAAAACTCTGCCGTTGGTTTACCCGGGCGGACACCTGGGATATAACCACCACTGCGCTTGAGGTTCTCTGAAATCTCACTCGGCTGGAACATGGTTGCCACCCAGAAGTAGGAGAAGAAAAAGATCATCAGACCGGCGACGAGGTAATAAGTAAGTCCGCCACCGGCGAGAGCATTTTGAATGTTCTGTGACCATTGTGCGGTCGGAAATGCCGACGAGAGAACAAATGTAGGTAATGATAAAATAGCCGTGGCAAAAATGATTGGCATCACACCCGCATAGTTGACCTTCAGCGGAAGATACTGTGTCTGCCCACCAAGCTGCTTACGCCCCATAACACGTTTTGCATACTGAACGGCAATACGACGCTGGGCTTGGGTAATGGCAATAACGGCGGCAATGACGAAAATCAAGAAGGCTACCAGGAATACGAGGAAGGCAGCTGCTCCTACTCCAGCATCTGCACCAGAAACAAGAGTCTGCCATGTGATGACCAGGGCCCCGGGAAGAGCTGAAATAATGTTCACGGTAATAATAAGTGAAATACCATTACCCAAACCACGCTCAGTGATCTGGTCACCAAGCCACATCAGTAATAATGTGCCTGTAACGATCGTCAAAACGGTCATGGCGATGAAGACAAAGCCATGATCAGGCACCACTTCACCAAATTTAGAAATTCCTTGAAGCCCGGGGATATTGCCCGGATTTTTCAAACTAATAGCCAGCAAGTAACCCTGAACCAGCGCAATGATGATTGTGATCACACGGGTATACTGGTTGATTTTTTGGCGGCCTCCGTCCTCACGAGCAAGCTTGGAAAGCTTAGGGACAACGGCGGTCATCAACTGCATCATAATAGATGCGGAGATGTAAGGCATGATACCTAGTGCAAACACGCCCATTTTTTGAAGGCCTCCGCCAGAGAAGAATCCGAGCATTGCTCCTACGGCAGCGCCGGGACCACTGTCGCCTCCGCTTTTTTGTTTGTCTGCCAAATATTCGGCAATAACACTGGCATCAACTCCAGGTAGAGTTACGTGCACGCCCAAACGGACGATTACCACGATGGCCAAGGTGAAAAGAATACGCTCCCGAAGTTCGGGGACTTTCCATGTGCTAGCGAATGCTGAGATCATTAGAGTGCTATTATCAGTTTAATTATTATTAATATTCAGAACCTGCTTCAGCAGACCCTGTTTCCTTTGTCACAGGGATTGTATGCACAAAGAGGAAGTGCTCAAGCACCTCCTCTCCATGAATCAATTATTTCATGAGATGAAGCGCAAGATTTACTCCGCTGCCTTCTGAGCGTCTGCAATAGAGCCCCCAGCCTTTTCGATTTTCTCTTTGGCTGACGCGCTGACCTTACAGCCTTCAACCGTGAGCTTCTTAGCTAGGTCACCATTACCCAGAACTTTGACACCATCATAGGTCCCCTTGACTAGGCGTGCTGCCTTGAGAGTCCCCATGTTAACGGTGTCACCATCTTCAAATCGCTCATTGAGAGAAGCAACATTGACGACAGCGATTTTATCTTGGAAGCGAGTGTTATTGAAACCACGCTTAGGCAAACGACGGTGAAGTGGCATTTGGCCACCTTCGAAACCTGGACGAACGCCACCGCCTGAGCGAGACTTCTGACCCTTATGGCCACGTCCTGAGGTCTTGCCCAGGCCTGAGCTTTCACCACAGCCTAGACGCTTAACACGATGCTTGGCACCTCGATTGGGTTTGAGATTATGCAAATTCATATCTTTGTATGTTTATTTTAAAGTTGATTGTAAGCGCTGTTTATAGCGACTCCTTGACTTTTTTTCCGCGGCTGGCGAGGACTTCCTCACGAGTGCGGAGTTGAGATAGTGCCTTCAAAGTAGCTTTGACCACATTAGAGTGATTATTGGAGCCAAGAGACTTACCGAGGACATCAGTGATGCCAACAGCTTCACAAACGGCACGGACTCCTCCACCAGCAATAATACCGGTTCCGGGACATGCAGGCTTGAGTAAAACAACTCCACCACCGTGCTCCGCTTGCACCTCATGAGGGATCGTTCCATCAACAATCTTCATACGGACGAGTGAACGCTTGGCGTCATCACTACCCTTACGAATACATTCTGAAACTTCTTGAGCCTTGCCGAAGCCAACTCCGACTCGACCTTCCTTGTCACCTGATACCATCAGAGCAGAGAAGCTGAAGCGACGTCCACCCTTAGTAGCTGTAGCACAACGGTTGATGAAAACGACTTTTTCAGTCAGTTCCTTGCCGTCTTCTGTCATTGGTTTCGGAGGTGCTTGCCTTTGTGGGCGACCACGACCACGTCCACCACCATGACCGCCGCGACCACCACGGTGGTTGCCTGAGTCGTTAGAGGGTGCTGGCGCTTGAGTTGCGGGTGCAGATGCTGGTGCTTCAGATGCCGGTGCAGTCTCTGCTTTGGCTTCAGGTGCTGGGGCATTGCTTGCCTCAGCTGGTGTGCTATTTTCGTTTTGATTATCAGCCATGGTTTTGAAATGGATTAGAATTGAAGTCCAGCCTCACGAGCGGAGTCTGCGAGTGCTTTGATTTTTCCGTGGTAGAGGTGACCACCACGATCGAATACCACCTTTGAAATGTTAGCTTCCTTGGCGCGGCTTGCGACAAGTTCACCAACCTTCTGGGCTGTGGCTTGATTAGATGCTGCATTTTCTAGGCCCTTATCAAGACTAGATGCGGCACACAGTGTGACACCAGCAACATCATCAATGATCTGGGCATAGATGTGCTGATTGGAATAGCTGACAGCCAAACGGGGGCAAGTAGCGTTGCCGGATACCTTTTTACGGATACGGCGGTGAATCCGTTGACGGACTTTTTTACGATTGAGAGTGCTCATTGTTCTAAAATAGTTTGATGCTTAATTAATTATGCAGGTTGATTTTGATTACTGAACGCTCTTACCAGCCTTGCGGCGGACTCGCTCACCTACGTAGCGGACACCTTTGCCCTTAAATGGCTCTGGTGGATAATAACGGCGAACTTCAGCTGCAAATTGTCCGACAACTTGCTTATCGATACCCTCCACCTTGATGTTGGTGTTCTGATCAACTGTGACTTTAATCCCCTCAGGAATCGGGTGCAGAATCGGGTGGCTCTTGCCGAGGCTGAGGTCCAGGTCCTTACCTTTGACAGCAGCACGAAAACCAACACCTTGAATCTCTAGCTCTTTAACAAAGCCGTTACTTACGCCCTCAATCATGTTGCTGATTAAGCTGCGGGATGTTCCGTGAAGTGATTTCTGACGGCGGTGCTCAGAATCACGTTTTACGGTAACTGTGCCATCAGCCTCTTCTACGGAAATGCCTGCTGGCATTGTCCACTCTAGCTTTCCTTTTGGTCCTTCAACGGTAACGAGACCATTGTTGCCAGCTTTGACGCTGACCTTTTCTGGAAGAGCTATATCTTTTAATCCAATACGTGACATAATGTTGTATTCCTAATTTTATGTTTACGGGCAATGAACTACCAAACAAAAGCGAGGACTTCACCTCCCAGTTTTTCCCTACGAGCAACAGCACCGGTCTTGAGCCCCTTAGAGGTAGACACGATGGATATTCCTAGGCCATTGAGGACACGCGGGATTTCCCCCGCACCAACATAACGTCGTATTCCAGGTTTGGATACGCGCTTGAGATCTGTGAGAATGGGGTTTCCATTATCAGCATACTTAACTTTCACCTTGATCTCAGGGAACTTACCTGTGGAATCTACCTCGTAGTTCCAGATATATCCCTCGTCTTGGAGAATCTTTGCGATTGCCTCCTTGATTTTGGAATGAGGGGCCTTGAATGTCTCGTTGCCTGCGCGTGATGCGTTCTTCAGACGGGTGAGAAAATCAGAAATTGGGTCACTTAAAACTGCCATAGTGCTTGTAATTCTTTAAATTGTTAATCGTTGATTGCTACGTGATAATTAAGCAGCATCGTCGGCTTTCTTAGGTTCACGGAATGGCATGCCGAGTGCCTTGAGAAGCGCGCGCCCCTCATCATCTGTGTTTGCGGAAGTTACAAAAATGAGATCAAAACCAAGCTGACGCTTAATCTTATCGAGCTCAATTTCAGGGAAAATAGACTGGTCGTCAATGCCAAGAGCATAGTTACCACGGCCGTCAAAGCTCTTAGGAGTAATGCCACGGAAGTCACGAATATTGGGTGCCGTGATGTTAATGAAACGGTCCAAAAACTCCCACATGTGGTTGCCACGCAATGTAACACGAGCACCTACAGCTTCACCTTCACGCACCTTGAAGTTTGCCACACTCTTACGAGCGTATGAGATACTTGGCTTCTGCCCAGTGATCTTGCAAATATCTTCGATGGCATCCTCAACGGCTTGCTTACGATCGGAAGCGGAGCCAACGTGAGTTGTGACGACGATTTTTTCCAGGAGGGGAACCTGGTGTGGATTAGTGTAGCCTTGCTGCTCTTTGAGAGTAGAGACTACCTTGTCTTGGTAGTAGGATTGTAGTGTTGGTTTCATGGTATGCGGGTCAGCTTGTTGTTGGGTCGCTTAAGCGCTGGGGTTATTGAACGACGCTCCATAAGAGGAAACGTCGAAAAATGTGTTTAGGAGATTTTTTTGACGTTGGAGATGGCGATTGGTCCATCTTGTTCGATGATTCCGCCGTCCGGGTTTTGCTCCGACTTGCGGATGGCCTTCTTCATGACGCGAGCGCCCTCGACAACGACTTGACCCTTGGCCGCGTTGACTGAGAGAACGGTACCGCGTTTGCCCTTGTGGTTGCCTGCGACAACTTCGACTTCGTCACCTTTTCTTACGTGTGTTTTAATACGCATTGTAAATAGAGTTAATAGTTTAATTAGAGAACCTCAGGGGCGAGTGATACGATCTTCATGTAGCGCCTATCGCGCAATTCACGAGCAACCGGGCCGAAGATACGGGTGCCTCTTGGGTTTCCGTCTTTGTCGATAATAACGATTGCGTTGCTATCAAAACGAAGCACAGAACCATCAGCACGGCGTACGGGATACGCAGAGCGAACAACGACAGCCTTAACGACCTCGCCTTTTTTGATGCTTGCCGTAGGGATAGCTTCCCTTACGTGAGCTGTGATAACATCGCCTACACGAGCCACCTTAGTACGCTTGCCAATGACGCCGATCATCTTGGCAACACGTGCACCGGTGTTATCGGCGATTTGAACTTTGGATTCCATCTGGATCATGACAGTAAAATGTTTTGTTGGTTATTAGTGATTAATAATTACCGGTATTGCCGCTAGGCAATATACCGATGAATTAGTGAGTGAGAACTTCTTGGAGCTTCCAGCACTTCTTTTTAGAAATAGGCTTTGTTTCGATAATGCTGACCTTGTCACCTACTGCAGCCTCACCATTTTCATCGTGGGCATAGAACTTCTTGGATCGCTTAATGATCTTTTTGAAGCGTGGGTGGGGCACGCGGTTGGTGTATTCCACGACGATGGTCTTATCCATGGATGTGGAGATTACAATACCGACGCGGGTCTTGCGGATACCTTGTGTTTTGGTTTCAGATTCGCTCATGATTGATGATGTTGAATAATTAGTTAATTAGCTTAACCCTGGAGACGGCGCTCGGAGAGTGTAGTTTGCACACGTGCAACCTCGCGACGGACGAGTTTACGGCGTGCTGTATTTTCCAGCTGTCCCGTCGCTTGCTGCAAGCGGAGGTTGAGTGCCTCCTGCTTGAGGTCACGAAGACGGCTAATGAGCTCCTCAGTAGTGAGCTCGCGGATTTCTGTGATATTGGACTGGGCCATGGCTTAAAATTGTTTGTAGGTTATCTAAATTGTAAATCTTTAGCCGTGGTTTCCACGGACAACGAAACGAGTGGGAACACCAAGCTTGTAGGATGCCAAACGGAGAGCTTCCTTTGCTGCTGATTCAGAAACACCAGCGACTTCAAAAAGCATCGTCCCTGGGCGAATGACTGCCACCCAAGCCTCAACAGCACCCTTACCTTTACCCATACGAGTTTCAGCAGGCTTTGCTGTGACAGACTTGTGAGGGAATACACGGATCCAAACTTTACCTTTACGCTTTAGTTTACGGTTGATGGCTACACGGCAGGCTTCGATCTGACGGTTAGTCATCCATCCGCGTCCTAGGCACTGAAGGCCGAAGTCACCGAAGCTCACGGTGTTTCCGCGCTGGGCGTTTCCGCCGCGGTTTCCGCGATGAGACTTGCGGAACTTCACTCTTTTTGGCATTAATGGCATGATATTATCCTCCTAATTAAAATTTGTTAGTTATATGAATTTGCTAGTCAGTAGTTGTCGACTAACCGTTGTTACGATCGTTACGTTCACGGCGTTGACCACCGCGAGGACGACCTCCGCCGCCTCCTTTTTCTTCCTTTTCTTCCTTCTTATTGATCCAGCACTTGATGCCAATGATACCGTAGACGGTAGCAGCTTCTGCAAAACCATAGTCGATTGGGACACGAAGGGTCTGGAGAGGGACTGTGCCCTCACGATATGATTCAGCGCGGGCAATATCAGCACCACCAAGGCGACCTGCGCAACGGATACGAATACCCTCTGCACCGAATTCCATACCTGTCTGGATGGCACGTTTCATAGCACGGCGAAATGCAATACGGCGTTCAAGCTGAACTGCCACATTTTCAGCTACAAGCTGAGCATCAAGTTCAGGCTTGCGAATCTCAAGAATGTCAATTTTCACTTGGCAGCCTCCACAGAGCTGAGAAATCTCATTGGTCATTCTCTCAATCTCAGATCCTTTGCGACCAATCACAAGACCTGGACGGGCTGTAGAAAGTGTGACGCGCACACTGTTCCAGGCACGCTCAATAATGACCTTGGATATTCCTGACATATGCAGGCGCTTCTTGATATACTTCCGGATCTTTAGATCTTCATGAAGATTATCGGTGTATTCTTTTCCAGTGGCATACCACTTGGAACGCCAGTCTTTATTGACTGCGAGACGGAATGAGATCGGATTGATTTTCTGGCCCATGGTTTTGTTTTTTAAATTTGGTTACTTGTCTTCGCCTTTGTCGTCCTCAGCGGGAGCGGCGGCTTCTTTTGCTACCTCGGCCTTGACCTCAGCTACTTCTTCGACTTCTGCCTTCACTTCCTCAACTTCCTCGACGGCCTCCTCTACTTTTTCTTGCTTCTCCTTTTTGGCAGCCTTTGTAGCAGCTTTTTTCTTTGGCTTAGAAACTTGATCGCGCTTCTTTGGCTTAGATGAACGCTCACGTGGCTCAGGAATTTCTTCCTCGTCAGTTAGCACAATGTAGAGATGGCTCGTGCGCTTGCGAATTGCACTAGCTGAACCACGAGCACGTGGCTTGAAACGCTTGAATGTAGGTCCGTCACCAACGGTGGCTTCCTTAATCGTCAATTCGTCAGCGACAAGCTCATGATTATTCTCAGCATTAGCAACGGCACTCTTGAGTGTCTTACCCACAAGCTGTGCAGCTTTACGTGGAGTGTATGCGAGAACATCAAGGGCATCAGACACTGGCATGCCTTGAATAGCACGAGCAACGTCACGAGCCTTCTTAGGCGAAATGCGGGCGTATTTGTATGTGGATTTAACTTCCATCGGTTTAGTTATTTGTAAAAGTAATTGGTTATCGTTGTGAAATATTTATGGAGGCGATGTCGCCTGACCGAACAGCCTCGTGGGACTCGTCTAGTTGCGTAGGAAGCAAACCGCTGAAGTCCTTACGAACATCGGTGACGATAGCTTCTGCAACCTTCTGCTTGCCACGCATAATAGTGAAAGTCATGCCCCGTCGGACGGATTGATTTTCTCCTGCATTGACTACCAATACCCCGCTCTCTGCGTCGATACTGATAATTTTTGCATGCTGCAGACTTCCTTGCGTAAGCTGCGGGCGCGGGTTCTGCCTTAATCCGAGCGCTACGTCAAGCTCTCGTATTGAAGTTTCCAAGCGAATTCGTGAATCAGGATCGGCTGCGACGGCGGTGCGAAGATATTCACGCATATCCACCATAAGTTGCAGTGCCGCTTTTTCCGTAGCACGGTATTGCTTATCAATGACTTCTGTATTCTTTACTGCATCGAGGATAGCATCCTGGCCGCCATTGAGCAGATTATCACCGAGAGCCGCAAAGCGCAGGCGTAAATCATTTAATCCCCTACTCAACTCAGCCTCTCGCTCTTTGGAAGCTGCAAGATCACGCGCAAGCGTATGATTGTATTGCTGTACCTTCTCAAGTTGGAGTTGAAGTTGGCGGAGTTTTACATCCTTCCCTTCGCTACTCTCTGGAGATCCATTGCATACACACACCGCACCTAGGAGTAAAACTCCGGTGATAGCTGAGGTGATGTGATTTGCTTGGATCATAAGAATATCGAAAAAGTAAATTTGCAGGTTCTTTTAGTAGTCGGATTAGCGCTTACCTATACCCCCGTGGGCTCTGAAGATACGTGTAGGCGAAAATTCGCCCAACTTGTGGCCAACCATGTTCTCGTTTACATAGACGGTCACGAATGACTTTCCATTGTGAACGTGGAATGTGTGTCCAACAAAGTCTGGAGTGATGACGGATTTACGGCTCCATGTTTTGATGGGCTTCTTGTCTTTGCTGGCTTCTGCTGCATCAATTTTTGAGAGCAGCTTCTGGTCAACGAAAGCACCTTTTTTGAGTGATCTTGGCATATTAATTATCAGTTAAAGATTTATTACTTCTTACGGCGTGAAACAATGAACTTGTTGGACGGCTTGTATTTCTTGCGAGTTTTTTGACCCTTGGTGTGACCCCAAGGTGATTTGAGGTGTTGGCGACCACCACCAGACTTGGACTTACCCTCACCACCACCATTGGGGTGATCAACAGGGTTCATGCACATACCGCGAACTGTTGGGCGTACACCCTTCCAGCGACTACGGCCTGCTTTACCAGAAACTTCGTTCATGTGGTCACGGTTGCCTACTTGGCCAATCGTGCAGTAACAGCTCTGATTAAACTTACGGATCTCACCAGAAGGCATTTTAACGAGCGCGTGTCCACCCTCTTCACGGTTGGATAGCACAGCTTGTTGGCCAGCAGAACGGGCAATCTTACCACCTGTCCCGGGAGTCATTTCAATATTGTGAATAGCAGTTCCAAGCGGCACGTGCTTAAGTTGCATTGCATTACCCGGCTTGGGTGCTGCTGTTGCGCTTGAGATGACTGTATCACCAACACTGAGTCCAACAGGAGCTAGGATATAGCTTAATACACCGTCCTCATATTTAATGAGTGCAATGCGACAAGTGCGGTTTGGATCATACTCGATACTTTGGACAACTGCGGGAACGTCCACCTTGCTGCGCTTAAAGTCGACAAGACGGTATTTACGTTTGTGACCACCACCTTTGTGACGGCATGTAATGCGGCCCTGGTTGTTACGTCCACCGCTCTTCTTGAGTGGGCGGGTTAGACTTTTTTCAGGTGTCGTTTTGGTAATCTCCTCGTAGGTTGGCCACTCTTTGTAGCGGTTCGATGGAGTTACTGGTTTGAATTTTTTAAGAGGCATAATACGCTATTGGGTTCGATGTTATCGTTTTTCAGCGGAAATAGGTTAATATATAGGGCGTGATCTAGAATTAGACGAGGTCAAGTGTTTCGCCGTCCTTGAGACGGACGATGGCTTTTTTCCAGTGCGCAGTGCGGCCTGCATCAGCGCGGCGATTGCGCTTGCTCTTGCCGCGGCAGTTAAGAGTGCGGACAGCAGCTACTTTCTTTCCGAAAAGTTGCTCAATGGCGCGCTTGATTTCGAGTTTGTTCGCATTGCGGTCAACCTTAAACACGTATTCGTTGTTTTCCTCCTGTAGAAGGGTGGCTTTCTCACTGATGAGAACCGTGTCGATGACTTGATAAATATCTTTCATGTTACGATTTGTAGTTAAATGGTTTAGGCTGTGCGGCTTGCTAGCGTTTCGTATGCGTCTTCAACGATGATCACCGTGTCAGCAAGAAGAAGCTGTTCGATGTTCATTTCAGCTGCAGTAATAAGCAAAACGTTCTGAACGTTGCGCCCGGCGAGATAGGTTTTATCATCAAACTTCTCAGCAACTACGAGCACATTACGAGCATCGCTAATTCCCTTGATCGCTGCAGCAAATGACTTGGTCTTACCGTCTTCGATAGAGAAACTTGGCACCGAAATGATACGCTCAGCACTGATGAGATCACCAAGCACCTTACGTAATGCAAGCTTGCGTGTTCCCTTGTTGACTGTTTTGGCATAGGAGCGAGGGCGTGGTCCGAAGACAATACCGCCACCACGCCACACAGGGTTTTTGTTGGTGCCTGCACGTGCACGACCAGTTCCTTTCTGCTTCCAGAGCTTTTTATTAGAACCCTTCACTTCACCACGAGTTTTCGTGCATGCAGTGCCACTACGGCGGTTAGCGCGGTAAGCGGTTACGAGGTCGTGCACAGCTTGATCACCCTTGGGGCCTTCGACCACTTGGATATTCGCAGCTTGTGCGTCTTTAATAGAGAGTGTTTTTGACATGATTAGTTATCAGTTAATGGTTATCGGTTAATCAGATAATGTCCGGAAGCAGAGCCGCCGGTGGTTGTATTAGCTGGCAGATAGTGCTGTCTTCTTCACTGCAGGACGAATGACAACGTAAGCACCCTTGTGGCCTGGAACAGCACCAGATACGAGAATGACGTTATCTTCAGGACGAACCTGAACGACTTTGAGATTTTGAACCGTGCGGCTGTAGACACCGTGACGACCAGGCATCTTCTTGTTTTTCCAAATACGTCCAGGCCATGTTCCTGCACCTACACCACCGGGACGACGGTGCATCATGTGGCCGTGGGAGTCAGGTTGACCGGCGAAGTTGTAGCGTTTCACAACACCTTGGAAACCCTTACCTTTAGTAGTTCCAACGACGTCGATCCACTGGTTAGCCTCAAATAAGGCAGCACCAGGATGTGGTTCATCAGTGTTGGGAATTTCAGCATCACTCTCAAAGCGGAACTCCTTTACGAGTTTCTTAGGTGATGTGCCATACTTGTTGAAGTGACCGCGCTTGGGGAGGTTAAGGCGGAATTCACGTTGGTCGTCATATCCAACCTGAACAGCGGAGTATCCGTCTGTCTCGGAGGTTTTGACCTGGAGAAATTCATTGCCTGAAACGTCAACAACAGTGACTGGTATTGATGTGCCAGCTTCTGCGTCAAATACGCGGGTCATGCCGACTTTTTTTCCTAGTAGTCCTAGTGCCATGGTATTGGTAAGATTTATGAGTTAAAATAAGTGATTAATGATGATGTAACACTGAGGGTCAGATCTTGATTGCAATGTCTACACCGGCAGGGAGATTGAGCTTCTTGAGCTCGTCTACGGTGCGCGCTGTTGGATCGACGATGTCAAGCATACGCTTGTGTGTGCGGATCTCGAACTGCTCGGCAGACTTCTTGTTCTGGTTTACAGAACGGTTGACGCTGAATTTCTCAATGCGAGTGGGCAATGGGATAGGGCCGGCAACTTTGGCACCGGTGCGTTTGGCTGTTTCGACAATTTCCATAGCGGACTTGTCAATGGCGCGGTGATCATAAGCGCGCAGGCGGATTCTGATTTTCTGCTGTTGCATATCGGATGTTAGTTAGAGTAGTTAAGAGATGTTTTGTTGTCTTGAGATAGATGATTTAGCTAGCGTAGGCATACTCATTAGTGAGTTCGTCGACAATAGCTTGTGGGACTTGCTCGAAGCTACGAGGCCTCATGGTGTAGTCAGCACGTCCGCTGGAAAGAGTTCTTATCGCTGTGGAGTAGCCAAACATTTCAGCAAGAGGAACGTGTGCTTTGAGCACCGCATGCGTTGGCTTGTTTTCGATCTCCTGAATTTGACCACGACGGCGATTCAGGTCTCCCATAATGTCCCCTTGGTAGTCTTCAGGGGTGGTGACTTCTACGTCCATGACTGGTTCGAGAAGGATCGGCTTGGCATTTTTAAAGGCATCACGAACACCTAAGATAGCAGCCATCTTAAATGCATTTTCATTTGAGTCTACTTCATGGTAGGAACCATCTGTGATGTTGACGTGCACATCAACAACCGGGTAGCCAGCGATGATGCCGTTTGACATGGCGATCTGCACACCCGATAAAACGGAATTGATAAATTCTTTCGGAATAGCTCCACCCACAACAAGATTGTCGATCGTGATTCCTTTTCCTTTTTCTTCAGGGGCAACATCCAATACAACGTGGCCATATTGACCGCGTCCACCGGATTGTTTGACGAGTTTACCGACACCGTCGGCAGCGCAACTAATGGTCTCGCGGTAGGCGATCTGTGGCTTACCGACGTTGCACTCCACCTTAAATTCGCGCTTCATGCGATCAACAATGACCTCTAAGTGAAGCTCGCCCATTCCAGAAATGATTGTTTGGCCTGTATCTTCGTCGGTTTTAACCACAAATGTAGGGTCCTCTTCCGATAGACGTGCTAAAGCAAGTGACATCTTCTCTTGGTCAGCAACTGTTCTAGGCTCAACAGCCATCGAGATGACAGGTTCTGGGAAAAGTGGTGGTTCGAGCATAATCTCGAAATTCTGCTGACAGATGGTGTCACCCGTTTGGACATTTTTAAGACCTACAATGGCTGCAATGTCTCCTGCGTAACAGGTTTCAATGTCTTCGTGCTTATCCGCATGCATCTTGATAAGACGACCGATGCGTTCTTTTTTACAAGTGCGGGGATTGTAGACCATGTCTCCTTTGGAAACCATGCCTGAGTAAACGCGGAAGAAGACAAGCTTACCGACGTATTTGTCTGCCCATAGTTTGAATGCGAGCGAACAGAATTTTTCGTTGTCGTCAGTTTTAGCAAACACCTCTAATGACTCATCATCTGGAGATTGTCCTTGAGCTGCTGGGATATCAAGTGGGCTTGGCAGGTAATCAACTACTGCATCTACCAAGAATTGAACCCCTTTGTTCTTAAAGGCGGAGCCGCCTGCAACAGGAACAATCTGGTTGGCAATAGTGGCGCGGCGAAGTGCTTGTTTGAGGTCGTCTGTGGTGATTTCCTCTTCCATGAGGAATTTCTCACCCAGCTCCTCATCGCAATCACATAAGATAGATTGGAGCTCTTCGCGTGCAGCCTCTGCCTCAGCAAGAAGATCACCCTCGAGGTCCTGAATGTCGAAGGTCGAGCCCATGGCGTCATCATCCTTATAGATAACGGCCTTCATATTGAGCACGTCAATTTGGCCCTGAAGGTTTTCTTCAGCACCAATAGGAATGAGGATGCGAACGGCTTGAACACCGAACTTTTCCTTCACATCCTGGAAAACATTTTCGAAGTTGGCACCAGTGCGGTCCATCTTGTTGACAAAAACAATGCGAGGAACGCCGTATTTGTCTGCTTGGCGCCAAACTGTCTCGGTCTGGGGCTGAACGCCGGCAACACCACAGAAGACGACGATGGCACCGTCAAGAACCCGAAGTGAGCGCTCTACCTCTGCGGTAAAGTCAACGTGACCTGGGGTATCGATAATATTGATACGCTGCTTCTGCTTTTCAAAAAGCTTAGTCACACCCTCGATAGGATGCTGAATCCACTCACAAGTAACGGCAGCCGAGGTAATAGTGATACCACGCTCACGCTCTTGTTCCATATGATCGGTGACCGTAGCGCCATCGTGAACTTCACCAATGCGGTGAATCATACCCGTGTAAAAAAGAATACGCTCAGTAAGCGTAGTCTTCCCCGCATCAATGTGCGCAGCGATCCCAATATTCCGCGTCCGCTCCAGAGGGTATGGACGGTTTGGATTATTAGGATTCTCGGACATGGTGTTGAGGCGGGTTACTTATATTCGTATTTTACTCAGAAAAACGGGTGACATCTACTGGATTACCAGCGGAAGTGAGCAAAGGCACGGTTGGCCTGTGCCATCTTGTGCATGTCGTCGCGCTTACGAACGGCATTGCCTTGGTTGTTGGCAGCGTCTTTAATCTCATTAGCGAGAGCTACGTGCATTGGAGTGCCCTTCTTGGAACGAGCAAAGTTAACAAGCCAACGCATAGCAAGCGACTCAGAGCGACCAGCGTCAACTTCAAGTGGCACTTGATAGGTAGCACCACCAACACGACGGCTTTTCACCTCTACGCGTGGTTTTGCATTTTCGAGAGCACGTGTGACAACTTCGAGAGGATCGATGGTGTCTGTGCCGTCATTGGCCTTATCGATAGCAGAATAGACGATACGCTCTGAGAGTGAGCGCTTACCGTCGCGCATGACTTTGCTGATGAGCTTTCCGACTACGGGGCTATCGTAGCGTGGGTCACGTGTTTCCGGGCGGTTGTAAACTTTTTTACGGCGAGCCATTGTATTATTGGTTTATAGATTGGGGGAAAATTACTTCTTAGGACGCTTCGTTCCATACTTGGAACGAGCTTGTGCACGCTTGTCGACACCAAGTGTATCGAGCGCACCACGAACGATGTGATAACGAACACCAGGAAGGTCTTTTACTCGGCCACCTCGAACAAGCACGATTGAGTGCTCTTGAAGGTTGTGACCTTCACCGCCGATGTAGGCGATCACTTCCTGACCGTTGGTGAGACGAACCTTGGCTACCTTACGGAGAGCTGAGTTTGGCTTCTTGGGCGTACGAGTCATGACCTGGAGACAGACGCCACGACGCTGCGGGCAACTGTTAAGGGCACGTGACTTGGACTTGGTCACTGGTGTCTTGCGTCCTTTGCGGACGAGCTGGTTAATGGTAGGCATATTCCTGCGTGTTTTTAGTTTGATTGATGATTGATTGGTAAAATCAAGAATGCTTTGATGAGAAAATCTTAGTTTGAATTGTGAAAACGGCTAGCTGACTTAATAAAGCCAGTGGAAACGATCAAACTACCGAGGTGCGCCCAAGAGGCACGAGGTATATTAAGTGACCTCGAAAACCGCCTCTTGTCCGGAGCTACCCGATAGTTTAACTGCCTTCCCGCAGCTTTCTTATTGTTGTCCTGACCATTGGTTTGAATCGCTGGGCTAGGACGGGGGGCGGCGAATATACAAATGCGCCTCCATCTGGCAAGACGTATTTCGTTTTTTTTTCGATTATTTTAAGGTTCTACTCAAAAACCGTTCAAAATAAACATCTCCTGTCTGCTTAGTAGACCACCGCGTGCCTGTGGACATACCGTGCTGGGTGGCTGGCCTGCCCGAGGCAGATCGAAAAAACAGCTTCATTGAAGCCAAAAAGTGGGAATGGTAGCAGGACGGAGATTTGAACTCCGGACCTAAGGCTTATGAATCCTCCGCTCTACCCCTGAGCTATCCTGCCATTCCCATTCTTGCCAAAACCTAAGTCTCGGCGGGGTGGAATTAAATCCACATCTACACTTTGTCGAACAAAAAATAGCATTAAAAATGCGGTTTTGTCACTCTAAGGTTGCCAAATACGTGTAATCCGCTAGTTACACGCCGCCGCAGTGACAATTTACCGCGACGAAATTTACTCCCCTTTTGATATTTCCATCAATAGGGGGACCAAAACCAAACTAAGAACCTAAAGCAATGTCAGACCTTTCTCTTTATAGAAACATCGGTATTTTCGCCCACGTGGACGCTGGTAAAACCACCACCACAGAACGTATCCTCAAACTTACGGGTAAATCCCACAAAATCGGTGAAGTTCACGATGGTGAAGCCACAACCGATTTCATGGAACAAGAGCAAGAACGTGGTATTACCATTCAATCTGCTGCTACCAGTTGTTTTTGGGAAGGTAGTAACCAGCAGTGGAAAAATGGCAAATACCGTTTCAACGTCATTGATACTCCTGGCCACGTTGACTTCACCGTCGAAGTTTATCGCTCACTCAAGGTTCTTGATGGTGGCGTAGGTGTATTCTGTGGATCTGGTGGTGTTGAGCCTCAGTCCGAGACCAACTGGCGCTATGCAAACGAATCTGCAGTTGCTCGTGTTATTTTTGTCAACAAGCTCGACCGCACAGGTGCTGACTTCTACCGCGTTGTAGATCAAATTAAAACCGTGCTCGCCGCCAAACCACTCATCATGGTTTTGCCCATTGGCATTGAAGACAACATGGTAGGCGTAGTTGACCTTCTCAGCCGCAAAGCCTGGGTCTGGGATGACTCCGGTGAGCCTGAGAACTACGAAATTCAGGACGTTCCCGCCGACATGGTGGACGACGTAGAAAAATACCGCGCCGAACTCATCGAGACCGCTGTGGAGCAGGACGACGACCTGATGATGGAATATCTCGACGGCAACGAGCCTAGCATCGAGGACATCAAGAAATGTGTTCGCAAAGGCACCATCGCCCTCGATTTCTTCCCTACTTACTGTGGTTCTGCTTTCAAAAACAAAGGCGTTCAGGTTCTCCTCGACGCCATTGTCGACTATCTCCCCTCACCCACTGAAGTTCCTCCGCAACCTGAGGTTGATCCAGAAGGTAACGAAACCGGTGAATTCGCCATCGTCACTGCCGACGCTCCGCTCCGTGCTCTTGCCTTCAAGATCATGGACGACCAGTATGGCGCCCTTACTTTCACTCGTATCTACTCCGGTAAGCTCGAAAAAGGTTCTACCATCCTCAACACCTTCACCGGCAAAACTGAACGTGTCGGTCGTATCGTTGAAATGAGTGCAGATGATCGTATCGAACTCGACGGCGCCCAGGCTGGTGACATCGTTGCCCTTGTGGGCCTGAAGAACGTCCAGACGGGTCACACCCTCTGCGACAAGGATAACCCCGCGACTCTCGAGCCGATGGTATTCCCAGATCCTGTGATCTCCATCGCTGTTGCCCCCGTCGACAAGGCCAACGCTGAAAAGCTCGGCACTGCTATCGGCAAGATGGTGAAAGAAGATCCTACATTCGTGGTTGAAACTGACCTCGACTCCGGCGAAACCATCCTCAAAGGAATGGGCGAGCTTCACCTCGACATTAAGGTAGACATTCTCAAACGCACCCACGGTTGTGAAGTTATTGTCGGTAAGCCACAGGTTGCCTATCGCGAGACTATCACCAAGCGTATCGAAGACTCCTACACGCACAAGAAGCAGTCTGGAGGTTCAGGTCAATATGGTAAAATCGACTACATCATCGAGCCCCTCGATCCCGAGGAAGGTGTTGACTTTGAATTCGAATCCAAAGTGGTTGGCGGTAACGTGCCGAAGGAATTCTGGCCTGCTGTTGAAAAAGGATTCAAGTTATCCAAGGATAAAGGTGTCCTCGCTGGATTCCCCTGCTTGAACTTCAAAGTGACCCTCGTTGATGGAGCTCAGCACGCTGTAGACTCCTCCGCTATCGCATTCGAGATCGCCGCTAAAGCAGCTTACCGCACATCCATGCCAAAAGCTGGACCACAAATCCTCGAACCCATCATGAAGCTCGACGTCTTCACCCCAGAAGACAACGTTGGAGACGTCATCGGTGACCTCAACCGTCGCCGTGGTATGATCAAGGAGCAGGAGCGCACACCCACCGGTATCCGCGTTAAAGCTGACGCCCCACTGAGCGACATGTTTGGTTACATCGGTGACCTTCGCACCATGACTTCAGGTCGTGGTCAGTTCTCCATGGAGTTCTCCCACTACGCAGCTTGTCCTAAGAACGTCGCTGACGAAGTCATCGCTGAGGTCAAGAAGCGCGAGGAAGAAAAGAATAAGTAAATTCTATACTCAACCATTCAATCAAACGCCGGCTCGAAAGAGTCGGCGTTTTTTGTGTTCTCCGCTTGAGCAAACGAGGAGGCCAAGCGCAATACAAGCGGGTTGCAATACAAGCGGCTTATGTCAACGTCCTGCCAAACACCCGAGAATCACGACCGCTAGCAATGAGTTGCTCACGACGTTCTGCCGGAATCCTTTCCAGGGGCAGCTCTTGATAAGCAAGTTGGCTTTGAAAAAATCCCGCCGCACGATTGGTCAGTGCAAAAACAGATGTGGCACCTTGCTCGAGAGCTAACTGCTCAGCATGCTGGGCAAGTTCAGCACCATAGCCTAGTGCCTCATGACTCTGCTTAACATACAGGCAAGCAAGCTCAGCAGCCTCACAGCCCGGGTAACGAAGAAGCGCTACCGAACCCACGACATTACCATCGATCTCCATCACAGAGTAATCTGCGAGATGCGTTTCGATATCTGCATAGTCTCGAGGAACGAGACAGGTATTGCGAACAGACCTCCCAATCATACCTAGCAGCTCGACAATATCTTCCTCACGCAATGGACGGATAACACGGTAACTGTCTGCATAAACCATGGTGCCAGCACCTTCGTTGGAAAATAACTCACTAAGCAATGCTGCTGGATCTGTACCATCGAGGATATGAACACGGGAAATACCGAGCTTACAGGCATCTGCGGCCGCAAGCAGTATCGCAGGCTGACCACCCCCTATGGATTCAAGATCCGTAGCACGCACGGCACCTTGAGCTAGCTGCGTCTGTTTACATGGTTGTAGAAAAATAAGTTTGGACGCCGCGATTGCCTGCGCCAATACCGCAATTTCATGAGAGAGTGCATCCCGGCCAGCAAGATCAAGAATGATGGCCTGACCACGCCCCAAGGCCTCACAGATATCTTCTGGAGCCGTGTTTAAATCTGCTACAGCATGGTGACATTTCAACTCAGCCTCGACGGCACGATCCAGAATTTCATCGTGTTTGTGAATTGTGCTACCAATCACAAGCTGCACACCGATGTTCTGTAAGCTAACCAAATTGAGCATCATTTCCGCAAGTGCGGGCACAGGAGAATCGACAACAACTACAAATACCTTACCACGGAATTGTGGTACGTATTGTAAAAGGCCTCTGACATCTCCCCAAGACATGAAATGATAACATTAAAATCGTAAATGCACTCTACTTAGTGCGAGTGAAGAGCTGCTCGGTGAGCTTGCTCAGGAACAAGAGTCTTCCATGTTTCGTCACTGGCGGCAATCATTCTCTGAATATCGCGCCCAGTATACTTAAGTAGCTTCTCGTCGCCACAGGGAATGGCATGGATCATGCCATTTTCACGAAAGTGTCTGTAGAGATATTGCAGGTTCTCCGGAGTTTGAAAATTTTCAGCGGTTACCAATTCACCAGCTTTTCGATTCCCCCACGGATAGACATAAAGCGAGAGCCCGTTTTTAAAGAGTCTGCCAAAAGACTCCAGGATTCCGCCCGCTAAGCCCTCTGACCACTTCGCTTTGAATAGCTCATTGAGCAGCCCGATACTAAGCACAATACCAATGGGGCAAGTTGTGTATCGACTCAGGTAACTGGCAATTCGGTGAAACTCAGGGCAACGGGAAACAAGGACCGTCTTTCCAAGTGCCTGAAGAGCATCTGCCCTATCAAGGAAAGCGAGATGGTCAACCTTACCTGCGTCATCACCATCTCCTTTGCGCAATAGGTTATTCATGGAAATCTCACAAAGCTCGACCGCATTGCCTTGCTGCTCGGCATCCAGAACCTTGCTGAACTCATCACGAGTCTGACAAAGCATATCGAGGTGCAGATTGGTTACTGGATTGAAACTACCACGAAGTAGAATGATCGGCTTATTGTAGAGCGCCTCGGCAGGCTGAACCACTTCACCATTCGGTAAAAACATCGCCGCTGCGGTCAGGCCGCTGTTCACCAACTGCAGGTGACAAAGTCGATTATCGATCATCTTAAAGCCCTCACCACTGAACTTCAACATATCCACCTCAACACGATCATTGGTCAAGCCGTCCATGAGGGACTCGACAAAGAGAGACAGTTGATCTCGATGGTAAAAAGCAGCGTAAATGAGATTCACACCCATGATACCCAGTGCCTCCATTTGGTCAAAATTCTCCTCATCAAGTAAACGTACGTGAATGAGTATCTGGCACGGATCCTCTTGGGGGCGGAGCTGGAGTCGAATTCCCAGCCAGCCGTGACATTCACCTGTGTCTTGGTAGCCACGGGCACGCACAGTATTAGAAAAAGTAAAAAAGGCAGAGTCAGAGCCACGTTTCTCTTTCAAACGCTCAACAAGCAAATTGTATTCATACTCCAGCATCGCATTGAGACGATCGCGGGAGACGTAGCGCTTGGACTTGCCGTAGATGGCATCGCTCATAGTCATGTCATAAGCGGATATGGTTTTAGCCAAGGTCCCCGCCGTACCAGATGCCCTGAAAAACCAATTGGCTACCTCTTGGCCAGCACCAATCTCAGCGAAGCTACCGTATTTCTCTTCGTCAAGGTTGATACGAAGTGCTTTATCATAAGTAGAAGATATTTCCCTAGTGTCCATAGTGCTTTGTGAGTTGTTCATTGCGCCAACTTCATCAGTGTTCGCTGGATGACCCTGCTTCATGATTTGATGAAACGGGGCGAACCCATCCAGATTGTATATGCTCGATGATAGACACCTGATTACCCACTGGGCTATTTTGAGGATAGCTGATTTTGAGGGTCACTGGGAGTTCCTCTCCCCTGACGAGATCTGTAATAAAACGATGAAATTGGGGCAATTCTGAATCAATATATCCGTAAATTGACTTATCTGAATCTGGATGTGAAAGCCGAACAGCAAACCACTTGGTGCTATCATTGAACACTCTATTGTAATAGTTCACACGTTTGCACAGCACCCTGACTTCAACTGGATCAGTCGGCCGAAGATCGAACAACTCTTGCCAGTTAACCGATGTCCACGCCACCCAGCTTTCCCAATCAACTTTGTAACCAGCTGCCGTCTGCACCACTACTATTTTTTTGATTTCAAAATTATCGAGCTGCACATCCATGGTAATGGTATCACCGTTAATGGTGATATTATTTTTATGACCCACAACCCTCACGCCCGGAGTGACCCAAGGATCTCTATGATACCATGCCCGCATGCGGGGAATGGAAACCTGCGGCGTTCGAATGAGAGCTTCCACATCAGTTTCTGTTTTAGCTTCAAGGAACTCAACGACTACTTTTTTCGACTCCTTCACCATGCGGCTCTCCTTAGCCTGCCGATTATCGATTGGCCTAATATCTTTTTGCAGCTCAGTATCTTTCTGCAGCTCAGCTGCCGAATCTGATGCATCATAATCAACATCGTCATCGATGGACTGAACCATCAACCAAATACTCACTACCACAATGCTCACCCCCAACAGCGAGCCGCTAAGTATCCATGTGAGCGCACTAATCGGCTCTGCTGCAGCTGCGGGGCGATCTTGCTCCCATGCTGGCAACCCTGGGAAATCATCGTCCTGCTCGCAAGAATCATCTACTAGCTGTTTAGGCTGCGAGCTTACATCACGAGGCTCAAAGTCATCAACGGGAACGAGATCATTATCTATACCATCACCTGTATCCCCGGGTGCTTCCTTGAACATCATGTCGCCGATATCCTTTTTGAGCCCATGTCTGGAAACCGATGCCTTGCTGGACGCTTGCGCTCTGGCATTAGCTACCATTCTGCGCTGGTCAACACTCGGAATTTGCAAAAGGTGAGCACAAGCTGGGCAAACCACCCCTGCCCCGTTGTGATTCATCGGCACACGAAAAACAAAACGGCAAACTGGGCATACTAGCCCTTCCCAATTTTGTTTTGCGTTACCTGTCTCGGGCATAAAAAAACAATGTTCTAGTGAGAATGAAAACTCAAGTCAGCAGTTGTGCTAAATGGGCACACATAAGCAAATTAAGCTTAGCTTAATCTTCATAGATTTCGATGCGCTGGGGACGATCTAGAACAATCCCTGCTGCACTGTCTTCAATGTCTAGCTGATCAAAGTTCATCATGAGACTATTCTGATAAGCTGTCCGTTGTTCTCTGGGCGCAAAATCTGGCTGCTCGGTACCATAGGGATCACCACCGAGTAAAACTGGTTGCTTGGGTTGGATGGGAATAACAGGAGAATGACTAACTTGTTTTTCATCCGAATCAAAACCATCATGATTTGCAATGGCTGGGTCAATCACTCCGTGCACGTCACAGTAGCCTGTAGGCTGAGATTCTTTAGTGAACAGTTCCTCAACCGTGGTTGATTGATAGGACTCCGCTCCAGTAAGCTCATTTCGTTGGTATTTCTGGCAGTAGCGTGTCCCTCGCAAACCTGTGGCAGAGCAAACTTCTAGGCGCGAAACTGAGTGAGGCTGAGTCATCTCTCGACCCGAGAAATCTGGCAAAGCTGCATTCATTGCCTTCACCCAAACAGGCAATAATGTCTCCCTGCTGAATGCTCCCGTGTAAATAGCTTTTCTTGAGCCGTGCACAAACCCCATCCACAAACCGCAGGTAACACGGCTATTGTATCCGATGAACCAATTATCAGCAAAATCATAGGTAGTTCCGGTTTTACCAGCAAGGGATGCATCACTGGCCAATGCTGCAATGCCTGATTTACCCGTGCCTTCCGTTAAGGAACTCTGCAGCATACTATTCATGATATAAGCAGTTTCACGGCTAATAACACGTTTGTCGCCCTCACTATTGGCACTGATTGCTTTGTAACGGATAACCCCTTTAGGTCCAACAACACGATCGATAAAAGAAGCCGGCTTAGGTGCATAACCAGCCCTCGCGAAGGTTGCGTATGCATTTACCATCTCAGGAAGTGAAACATCATCAGCACCGACGAGCATCCGCGCTAGCAGTTTTGTTTCTGGGAGAGAGAGTCCAAACTTACGAGCTGTCGCCATCACACGACCCAAACCGACTTCTTTTCCTAAGCGAACAGACGCTGCAATTTTAGAAACTTCCATGGCTCGACGCATGCTAATGTCGCCCTCATACTTTGGCTGCAAGGTCTCCATACCCCACTCTCCTAGGATACCCTCACGCCCATCAACCATCACCGCACGATTGTCCATGGGGCGATCTATCAGTCTGGTTACCGGCGACATTCCATTCTCTAGCGCCGCAGTGTAGATGAAGGGGAAAAACGCCGTGCCTGAGGGCTTACTGCCTGACTCTACAAAATCATACTGGCTATGCGTAAAATCCCTGCCGCCAATATAGGCTAATACTGAGCCACTCTCATTATCGATCATGTAGCCTGCCCCTTGAAGGTAATTGGGCTTACCGTCTCGTTTTCGATATGAATCATAAAGCGGCTGCTCATAGAGTTCATGTGATTCCGCGATGGAGAGCTGCCTCAAAAGACTTTTTTCCATCGCCTGCTGAACATCGAGATCGATGGTAGTGTAGATCTTAAATCCCCCTTCTGTGAGCGCGTCTTCGCCAAGCCGAGAACGAACCGCATTAGCAATTCTCTCATAGAGATGGGAAGTGCCTCGGCGGATTGGGTTTGGCCTCACAACAACGGGAGTATTTCGGTATATCTTGCCCTCCTTGGAAGAAATAAAACCCTCGTCAGCCATCCTCTGTAACACCTGGTCTCTCGCCTTTTTATTCTCCTTTAAATTATTGAGCGGAGAAATTCTGGTAGGGTTTTTGATGCAGCCCACAAGTGACGCGCACTCCATTGCAGAAAGATCACGTGGCTCTTTTCCAAAGTAACCAAGAGACGCTGACCGGATACCGTAGAAGCCACTCCCGAAAGGAATACGATTAAGATAAAACTCGAGGATTTCCTCTTTACTGTATGTTTTTTCAATGCGCAGTGCGAGGAAGGCCTCAACCGCTTTGCGCTCCAAGCCGCCCTCACCTCGCTTGTCGGCTTCTTGCTTGAGATGAAATGCGTTGCGTGCCAGCTGCTGGGTAAGTGTGCTGGCTCCTTGGGTCTGGCGGCCAGCTTTTAAGTTGATATAGAGAGCCCGAATCACGCCAATTCGGTCAACCCCATCATGCTGAAAAAACCGCTGATCTTCGCCTGCAACCAGCGCATTAATCATCACCTTTGGCACATCCTTGATGCTGATCTTATCGCGATTCTCAACAAAAATACGACCTAACTCACGCCCCTTGCGATCTAAGATAAGACTCTTCACCTCAACATTGTCTATCTCATCGAGATTGTAAATTTCCGCCCGATCCCGAAATTTCTTCGTCTTTTGATCAAAAACCCAAAAGGCCAAGAGCCCGAGGATCAAACCGGCGACAAAAAGATACAGCAGCCATTTTAGCTTGAAGAATCGCTTTTTACGGCGCTTGTTGCCCGTGCTAGCACGAGCTCTGCCATTACTGCTATCCATTACTGATATCCGTTACTGATATGCTTTTCAACCATTGCTAAAACATGTTTGATGGCAGCGGCAACACTAGCGATCGCCCTCTCCAACAACTTCTTATATCCATACCCTCAGAAGCAACCAATGGCAACCCCCGCTTTCACAAACAGCAATAACCCGCTGAGGGATAAAATAGCTCACCTGATCAGGCGGAACGGGCCTATCCCATTCCGCGATTATATGGAAATGGCACTCTTTGATGAAGATCATGGATACTACACCTCAGACTCGCAAACAGTGGGCAAAGACGGTGATTTCATTACTAGCGTGAGCGTCGGCCGCTGCTTCGGTTTGATCCTGGCGCGCCGGCTTATTGCATTCTGGCAGCAAGTGAACATGCCCAGCTCCTTTTCCATTATTGAGCCCGGGGCGCACAACGGTGCTCTCTGTGCTGATATTTTGCGGGAAATCCAAATGCAGTCACCTGAATTTTTTGATGCCCTACACTACCACTTAGTCGAAGCCAGTGACCATATGCAGCGAGAGCAGCAGAGCAAACTCGCAGATGACTTCAAAGGAAAGTTTTCATCTCATCGTTCGCTCTCCGATATTCACGCCGATCATGGTGCCGTCATATCCAACGAACTCATCGATGCCTTTCCGGTAGACTTAATCAAATTCAAAGACGAAAAATGGCAACAGCTCTATGTTGACGAGCTCAATGGCGAACTGGAGTTTATCGAAAAGGCAATTCATGGCACCGAACTGGCCAATTTCTGCCAATCACTAGGGAATGAATTTCCAAATGAATACCTCACCGAGTTCAGCCCAGGAATACCAGACTTGGCCCAACAAGCCTCAGCCGCGCTCAAGTCAGGACTGATGATAACCATTGATTACGGTTACCGTGCGGAGGATTACTACCACCCCAGTCGCAGCAGCGGCACATTGCAAACATACTATCAGCATCAAAAGTCAGACGACCCTCTGGAATGCCCTGGAGAGCTTGACATCACCTGCCACGTTGATTTTTGCCGCATCACAAAAGCATTGGCAACTGCAGGCTTTTCAAATCCCACCTTGTCCTCTCAAGCAAGCTACCTCACTACACACGGCACAGACTGGCTCATCGAGATTGAGACCAAATTCGATGAACTCGAAGAAGCTCCTGCACTGTTGCGCCAGTTTCAAACCCTGACTCATCCCGCGATGCTTGGTAGTAAGTTCATGGTTCTGGAGATGATAAAATGAGCCTGCATTGATGAGCATCATCTTGTTATGATGATAAATAAATTCGCTATGCTTTGACAATTGTGGGCTCTGACATTACACGCGCGGCATGGCGAAAAAACGTATTCTCGTATCGGACCCCATCTCAGACAAGGGTGTTGAACTACTGAGTAACCACCCAGATTTGGAAGTTGATGTAAACACCGGCCTAAGCCCGGAGGAGCTCATCAAGATTATTCCAGCATACCATGGTCTGATTATTCGTTCCCAAACGAAGGTCACAGCCGATGTTCTTGCTGCAGCCACAGAGCTCAAAGCCGTTGGCCGAGCTGGCGTAGGCGTTGACAACGTTGATCGTGACTCAGCCACCAACCACGGTGTTATCGTCATGAACACGCCGACAGGCAATACCATCTCCACTGCTGAGCTCGCTTTCACTCTCATGCTTTCTGCTGCGCGTAACATCGGCCCTGCTCATGCCGAAGTCCTCAAAGGCAATTTCAAAGCTGCCCGCAAGGCCTATGCCGGAATTGAGCTTAATGAAAAGCGCCTCGCCGTCATTGGCATGGGACGCATCGGAGCTGAGTTTGCCAAGCGTGCTCAAGCCTTTGGCATGCAAGTTGTCGCTTACGACCCCTTCCTGACCCAAGCTCGGGCCGACCAACTGAAAGTCGAACTCGCTGCCAGCCCAGACGAGGCACTTACAGGCGCTGATGTTGTAACACTACACGTGCCACTTACCGACGACACGCGCCACATCATTAACAGCGAACGACTCGCTCTGATGAACAAGGGCGCCCTGATCGTCAACTGCGCTCGCGGCGGACTCATTGATGAGCCAGCCCTCAAGGCCGCTATCGATTCGGGTCATGTAGCTGGCTGTGGACTTGACGTCTTTGAAGATGAACCCCCTGCAGCGGATCATATTCTTTTTGCCCAAGAAAAACACATTGCGTTCACACCGCACCTCGGAGCCTCCACTAATGAAGCTCAAGAAAATGTCGGCATCCAGGTTGCAGAGCAATTACGTGATTTCCTCACCACTGGAGAAATTCGCAATGCCATCAACATGCCTTCACTCGACGCAGGAGCCCTACAACAAATCGGCCCTTACCTCGATCTGGCCAACTCCCTTGGCAAATTCCTTGCCAAATTAGGACCCGCCAATCCCGACTCTCTGCGCATCTCCTATCACGGAGAAATAGCCGATAAAGATACCGCCCTGATCTCTCGCACAGCACTTACCGGATACCTTGAGGCTGCGCGTCCCGAGGGTCAGGTCAATATTGTCAATTCGCCGGCAGTTGCCCATGATATGGGCTTAGAACTGGTTGACTCAGTCATCAATGCCAAAACCGAATACAACGAGTTAATTGTCGCAGAGCTCACCAAAGACGGTAAAAAATTCCGTGTTTCTGGCACTATTATCGGCAAATCACCACGAATCGTTGAAATCGATCGCCTCTTTGTCGATACCAACATCAAGGGTCATTTCCTCATTGTTCGCAACGATGACCGCCCCGGTATCGTGGGGCTTGTCGGTAGTTCACTGGGTGAGGCTGGGCTCAATATCGCCAACCTTTCACTCGCACGCAACAAAACCGCGGGAGATGCCCTCAATGTCATTGAATTGGATACAGCTCCAGGGCCAGAAATCATCCAGTCTCTCAGTGATGCTCCAGGAATAATATCAGTCACTGCGGTGAAAATATAAAAACCCCCTTATTTTTCCCTGAAATAGACTTTACACAGAAGCGAATCCGAGTATTTTGCGCCTCCCTAGTCGCTCTGAGAGCCGTGATTGCATCACCATCTCTTGTCCGGCTGACAGCAGAATCCAACCACAGATATCGGATTTAACCCTGCAACACCAACAAGCTCTGTAACCCATTTCCATTATGAAAGTTCTCTCATCCCTTTTGTCCATGAAGAAGCGCCACGAAGACTGCCAAGTCGTAAAGCGCAAAGGCACCCTCTACGTCATCTGTAAGAGCAACCCTAAGTTCAAGGCACGCCAAGGCGCAACCAAAGGAACTCGCCTCAGTAAAAAAGGCGTGAAGTAAAACCACCAAGGTTTTACAACAACACATTTCAACCTCGCCCCGAGAATTCGGCGCGGGGTTTTTATTTTTTGATGCCCGCGCCGTCTCGTTTGGCTCGCATTCGAGCTGCCAGGACATAACAGCTCCAAATAGTTGCCGCTATAAACAACGCAACCAGGACGAACACCCACCAAGGAATGGGGATGGGCGCTGTCAAGGTCATGATGATGGGTGATGTGCTGCTATCGACCAACTTATGGCTCCACTTGAGGGTTCGCCCCTCATTGAGCACTTCATGGGCATTACTGCTAACGACGGCATCTGGTAAGTGGACTGTGTAGCGAAATGCTGAGTCCCCGAGCATAGATGCCCCGTTGGGCCCAAGATACTCATCTAATAATGGCTCTAGTTGAACCTCCCGGATTAGCTTCACACTGAGCCCCTCAATACTAACTATCATGCGTCCAATAATCGCATGTAAAATTTTATCACCCTTACTCATTTCAAGGTCTGGGTCATGCTCAGCAAGGACTCCCTCCAAAGCCATGACATCATCAGTCTCAATTTCAAAAGTGATGACTCGGTTACCCTTTTGCTTTTCAACCTTATTGGTAAGCAGTTTGAGATTTTTTGAGCTGCCTACCTCCTTCTCAATACTCAACCTCAAATCTTCAGCATCTTGAACTGATAGCAACAACGTAGGCACACGGTAGATCGCCAACACCCGAGCACCTCCGTCTGCACGGAGAAAGATTTCCTCGTCGCCATCAATGCAGCCACTAAGAAGCAGTAACGCTGCACAGAGCAAAGCATTCAAAAGATATTTCATCGCTGATGATACGCTGAACCAATCCTTACGCTCTGCAACCATGAAAAGCTCTGATCCCGTCAGAGTCACTTTGCCAAGGTCTTATGGTAGACGCGTCAACTCACAGCTGTGGGCTGAAAAACCGGCACCAAAGGCACACATCCAAACATGCTCCACATCTGATGGCGCTGATGACTCTTGCTCAAGAAACCGCTCTAATGCCACTAAAACACTAGGGCTACTCAAATTGCCATAATCACGCATCACACCGCGAGCCAAACTCAGCTCACCCGCCGGCAATGCCTTTTCAAGTGCCTCAATCACATCTCGCCCGCCCCCGTGTGTCACCCACGCCTGCGGCTCTTTCCGACGTTTTTGATAAAGTGCTTTAACCGTCTTTCCTGCCAACTCGGGCACACTTCGGTCGAGCTGATTTCTCAACCTCCCCCCAGCATTGGTAAACCTAATTTTTTCCCGTTCCTCTGGGATGTGCAAACTGGCAAAATCCTGAACTTTCCAGCTGCCTCCGCTTCCGGACCAGACGGCCGCGGCTGCGCCATCACCGAACAAGCAGGTTGAGATCAACACTCCAAAATCATCTTCCACATAGAAGGCCGCCGAGCAAACCTCAACAGCGACCGTGAGAATCACAGCGTCTGGATTGCGCGCAATCACGCCATCCGCTGCACGCATTAACGGAACTGCTGCACCACAGCCTAAGCCCGTCATGTCTTGTAAAAAAACATCTGCTCGTAAGCCCAACCGCTCAGCGAGGTGGCTACTCACCCCCGGGCAAAGATAGCCCGTACAGGAAGAAACAAAAACCGCATCAATTTCATCTAAACGATGACCGCTTTTCGCTAAAGCATTTCGAACGGCATCGGCGGCAAGGTCTGGAGCCTCCTGCTCGTAGGCCTCATTGAGCTCTTGGGCACCTCTGCGCCATGCTTCTTCCAATGAATCCAGGGCGAAATGTCGCTTTTGAATACCACTCTCTCCCGCCAACACTTTTTCTAGCACCATCCTCGAGCGACCCGTCAGGCCCTGCCAAAAATCGGCACCCTTCATTGCATCTAAGCACTCCAGCTGAGTAAAACGATTACTCGGAAATGCACTACCTACCGCTATTAAATTCATCAGGATCGTAATTGCTTAAATAAAAAACCAAAGGGCAACAACCCGCTAACAGCAGACCACTTGAGTAAACCTCGCCCGGTACTATTAAAAAGCAAGGGGTGCAAACTACCAGCTAATCTCATTCTTTTGCCAAAATAATCTTCACAGCTCGATGCGTAAGCCAAACAAGCTTCATTCCACCCTAGTTCACTTTTTGCGAATCTCTCCAGCCATGGGCCAGCTAACCACGAGGACTCAATCGCCATACTCATACCGTTGCCGGTAAATGGAGGAATCAAAAGCGAGGCATCACCAATGCAGAAAGCTCCTGCTTTTTCCTGAGCGCCAAGAGAAAAGCCAGCCGTCGCAGATAACGAATCTCCATCGATATCCCAGCCACAGAACTTCTCGTGTAATTCATTGAGCCCATTCACCTTCAGGTAGCTTGCGATCATGTTCTTTTTGTCTACCTCCTTGTTTATTCTGAATAAGCCACAGCAGTTAACTCGGCCATCCTCTATGCCAGAAAGACCCAGGTATCCCCGCCTACCCACATGCATCTCAAGACCTTCAAGATCGACATCCCGTGCGTGCACCTTAAGACCTATCCACTTACCCCCTCTCTTGCGCTTGCCGACTGCCCACACTCTTCCATCAGCATCCTCTCTATGAGCCCGCTTACCCGTAATTAATTCTCCGCCTGCCGCCTCAAATAACGACGCAAGATCATCATCCATACGAAAACGTGACAAACCAATGGCTTCCTCAGGAAGATGATCTTGCAGCACTAAATCATCACCCATCCACCACGCCAGTTTTTGGTGACGCCTCGCTTTGGCAAAAACATCACTGATACCCATTTCTGCTAAAACATCACTGCTAACACCACACACAAACTCCCCGCACACTTTGTGCCGTGGATAGCCTCCTGCCTCTAAAATCCTGACCGGCACGCCTCGCTTTCGCAGATAAATACCGAGACTGAGTCCACTCAAGCCTCCTCCAACAATTTCAATCTCTCTCATCGCATTCCCCTCACTCTAATCCCTCCAAATACCCCCTTCTGATCAGACCACATCAGTGTTCCGCCCGGCTCATAGTTTAGCATATCGCCTAGCTCATCCTGTCTGAAGCCAGCACGAATACTCACCGCCATGTCATGGCGGGTCACATCGTTTACAAAAGGGAATAAACAGCGGCTCATCATCAAACTCATTTGCCCTCGATAAGGTTCTGCCGCCAAAACTCCACGCACCCTATGAATCTTAGCTGCTAACTTTTGTAGCTCAGATGAAACCAAATGATGAAGGAAAAGGTTGGCCACAACCACCGTGGTCTCATCATAATGCTCATAATCAAAAACATCGCCCTGCCACCAAGTAATGCGCTGCTCCAAATTCTTAGGACGAGGCACTAGATCAACACATGTCACTTCTAAATCAGGGAATTCCTCCATGATTGCAGCCCCGAGAGATCCGTCTCCGGCACCCAGATCAACCACACGCCTTACCCCCTGCATTTTTTTTAATTCTCTGACAACCCACGACTCCCCCCTCATGAACCAATTTACCAGTCGCAAATCTCGCCGGCTACGCACTGCCCGCTTATCGGCTGGGTCCAGCTCATCAAGTATTTCAGGTGCCACCAAACGATTCACTATCACCACTATTCATGAACTTCATCGATAAGCAACGTGTAATACTTATTGATACTCTCAATCAAAAGAACCCACCCTCATCACCCTTGCCTATCTCAGCAAGCTACCATCAACGGCAAAGGCCCCACTTTGAAAACCAGCTGTCAGACCCGCATTGCCCTTGCCACTCAGTCACCTATCTGTCAGGAATTCGTCGATGAATAATCCATGGCACAACAGGATCTCAGAGCAGTTTTTTGCAAAACCGCATGATCAAATTGACTGGCACCAGAGCCTGGCCGTGGATGGCACCCTGCTACTTGCTGCTATTCTTGGCTCTGTCATCTCCTACTGGGTCGCTCGCAAGCTTGTCTTTGGGCTTATCTCTCGAGTTGTTCAGAAAACCGAATCCACCTGGGATGATGAACTCCTCAACAGCAAGTTGTTCAAGTGGCTTTCATTATTACTACCCGCTGTGATCATTCTCACTGCAGCACCCCATGCCATCATCACTCATCATGATGGCGTGCCTATCTTTTCGTCGTTCATTCAGATCTCAGCCAAGGTCTTTATTGTCATCTTATCATTCCTCGCAATCAGCTCTCTGCTCAATATCCTCGAGCGTATCTATAGCCGGCTTGAGGTATCGCGAGAACTTCCGATTAAAAGCTTCTTTCAGGTTATCAAAATCATATTGGTACTGGCCGCCATCATACTCATTGTTTCTACACTCATCGGCAAATCTCCTGTCCTGATTTTCTCCGGACTAGGCGCGATGACCGCCATCATCATGCTGATCTTCAAAGACAGCATCCTTGGCCTTGTCGCAGGCATCCAGTTATCGGCTAACCGCATGGTCGCCCGCGGTGATTGGATTGAAATGCCTAAATTTGGTGCTGATGGTGAGGTGCTTGAGGTCGCACTCACCACGGTAAAAATACGCAACTGGGATAAAACCATCACCACCATTCCGACCTATGCGCTGATATCAGACAGCTTCAAAAACTGGCGTGGTATGTCGAACTCCGGCGTACGCCGTATCAAACGCTCTGTCAGTATCGATATGTCGAGTGTTGTATTCCTTGACCAAGAGTCTCTACCTCGACTACGCAAAATATCTCTACTGATCGAGACATGGAACACCCAGAATGCTGATCTAGCCAACCCCATCAATGCTAGATCGCTCACTAATATCGGCACTTTCCGAGCCTACATCAGAGAGTATCTCAAGAATCATCCAAAAATCGCCCAGGAGGAAACACTCCTTGTGCGCCAACTTCAGCCCACGGAGAACGGCATCCCTGTTGAGCTCTATATATTTACAACGGATAATCGCTGGGCATATTATGAAGACATCCAATCCGACATCTTTGACCACCTCCTATCTGTCTTGCCTGAATTTGGTCTGCGCGCTTTCCAAGCCCCCTCCGACTACTCTTTTCAATCTATGACCAACGTTAAGTAAACCGATGAACTTATTCGACACCCTCACCCGCAGCAAACGAGAGCTCTCACCCATCGACGGTAAGGCCTTTCGTTTTTACTGCTGCGGCCCCACCGTTTACGGTCCCGCACACATCGGCAATTTTCGTACTTTTGTGATGCATGATGTCTTTCGCCGCGTTCTTGAAACAAGCGGCATGACAACTCTTCATGTGCGCAACATCACTGATGTAGACGATAAAACCATCCGTGATTCTCAGGCTGCCGGCAAGTCCCTTAGAGAATTCACTCGTCATTGGCTGGAGAAATTTCATGCTGATTGCGTGGCACTCAACTGCCTAGCCCCTCACATCGAACCGAGTGCTCTCGACCACATTCCACAGCAGATCGCCATGATCGAAAAGCTCATCGAAAAGGGAAACGCGTATGCGTCGGATGATGGTTCAGTCTACTTCAAGGTTTCCTCTTTTCCTGAATACGGCAAGCTCTCCCACCTCGACACCCGCGAGCTCGACCTCGGCAAGACTCAGAACCAACGTGCCGATGCGGATGAATACGAAAAGGACTCCATCGCCGACTTCGTTCTCTGGAAATCACGTAAAGCTGAAGATGGTGAAAACTACTGGGCATCTCCGTGGGGAGAAGGTCGCCCTGGTTGGCATCTCGAGTGCTCCGCCATGATTAAAGAGTATTTGGGCAATGACTTTGACCTCCACTCGGGCGGGGTTGATCTTGTCTTCCCCCACCATGAGAATGAAATAGCTCAGTCACGCTGCAGCTGTGGTGGCGACTTTGCGGCCCACTGGTTCCACATTACACACCTAATGGTAGATGGCGGAAAGATGTCGAAGTCACTTGGCAACCTCTACACCATCGATGACCTTGCTGAGAAAGGTTACACCGCCATGGAGGTTCGCTACGTCCTGATTTCTGGACACTATCGCAAACAACTCAACTTCACTCTCGACTCTCTTCACGCAGCCAAGGAAGCATTACAAAAACTCGCCAAAGGTCGTGCATTACTGGCATCCATCGGAGGCAACCAAGCTGACTGTTCAAGTTCTATTGAGAGCTCACTCTTTGCCCCTGCATGGGAGTCACTCAATCAAGACCTCAATACCCCCGCAGCATTAGGTCATCTATTCTCAGGCCTGAAAGCCGCGCAGAACCTGAAGAGTGCAGAAGCTGCCGCCAACCTCGCCGCCTTTGATGCTATTCTCAACGCACTCGGACTCGAGCTGCCAGTCCAAGAGCAAGAGCAATCATCAGATGCTCCCGCTGAAATCCAAGAGCTTGCTGAGCAACGCTGGCAAGCCAAACAAAACAAAGACTGGGCTGCTTCAGATCAACTGCGCGACCAACTCAGCTCCGCTGGCTGGACTGTCAAAGACAACCCAGATGGTTACGAGCTAAGCCAGTTATAGTGTCCTCATCGCCGTCGTCATCGTCATCGTCATTCCTTCTTGAAAACAACTGCAGTCAATACGACAATCCCCACATGATCCGCCCGCGCCGCAATCGCAAATCTCCCGCTGTCCGTGCTCTCGTTCGCGAAACCACACTGTCAGCTTCCGACTTCATCTATCCGCTCTTCGTCCATGACAAAAATACCGATGAGGCGATTGACTCGATGCCAGGCTGTACCAGATGGTCGATTGAAGGCCTGCTCAAAGAAGCTGGAGAGGCCCAAGCGCTAGGCATTCCCGCTGTAGTCATTTTTCCTGCCATCTCGGAGGATTTAAAAAGCTCCGATGCAGCGCAATGTTATCATGATGAGGGCCTCGTTCCTCGTGCCATTAAAGCACTCAAGGCCGCTTACCCTGATCTATGTGTCATCACCGATGTCGCCCTCGATCCATACAACAGCGATGGTCACGATGGCCTCGTCGCTAAAAACGAGCACGGCGCGATTGAAATCATCAACGATGAAACTGTCGAAGTGCTGTGCCAACAAGCACTCTGCCATGCCCGTGCAGGAGCTGACATGGTATCTCCCTCGGATATGATGGACGGGCGTGTCGAGGCTATCCGCACCACGCTAGACTCAGAGGGTTACCAAGACGTCTCCATTCTTGCCTACACCGCTAAGTATGCTTCAGCTTACTACGGCCCATTCCGAGGTGCGCTTGAATCGACACCTAAGGCAGGTGACAAAAAAACCTACCAGATGGATCCTGCCAACGTTCACGAGGCAATTCGTGAAACCCTACTCGATGAGGAAGAAGGCGCGGACATCATCATGGTCAAACCCGCCGGCCCCTACCTAGATGTCATTTCACAGGTTCGCAATGCGACAACCTTACCCCTTGCGGCATACCAAGTAAGTGGTGAATACTTAATGATTAAAGCTGCCGCTAAAGATGGCTGGCTGGACGAACAGGCCGTCATGATGGAGTCCCTTATCGGCATCAAACGCGCCGGAGCTGACATCATTGTTACCTACTTTGCCAAACAAGCTGCGCGCTGCCTATAAATCAGCTTCAATGTGATAGTTGCTTCAATAGTTCACCAGCGGCACCCTTGGTAGCCTTTGAGAGATCAATAATCTTACCATCAGGTCTTATTTTTGGATCTGAAAAGTCACCAGTCGATTTGATTTTGACCAGCAAGCGTTCATCGCGGAAAAGATTTTCTTTCACGTCATCAGCAACACTCGCCCTGAGCTCCTTTGGCAACAACTCCAAGCCTTTAAAAATGGTAGGAGCCATGACAGCACTCGTCTTTTTAGATGCCAGCAATTCACCTCGGACATCGTGTTGATCTGTCTGCGTGCTAAGCCATCCTCCGCCAAGTATGGCAACCTCCCAATCCTCCACCCAAATGGAGAGAGCTTTTATAATGCGAATACGACCTAGGTGATAATGTGCTGAAATAGACTTACTGCGCCCAAAAGTCGCTCTCTCTGGCACCTTCCCTACATTGAGGCCCACTTTTTTGAGCACCGAAAGCTGCTCCCAAGAACGCGAAATAAAGGGCATATTCGTACTGAGCCATGATTGATCTGACAAACGAAACTCACCATCGACCTCGGCCTCAATCTCGCCTGTTGTCACATTAAACAAACTCACACCAGATAGCCCATCAATATACAAATCACCGTAATGCTCTCTCTTATCAGAATACACACGAATTAAACTCTGCAGCATTAGCTTGGCTTCATTTGAAGCCACCAAATCATTTGGGTCTATTTCGATAGAGCTCAGCTCCACCTGCAGGTCCTGGCATTCTAATTGCAAACCCATTTCCTCCAGGACTAAGTTCAAACTGCTATCACTTATAGAGAGCCCGCCGAGTGAGGCGACAAAGTCTCCTTGTTCATGAATGTTAAATCCCCCCTGCTCCTTTTTGCTGCTTTCTTGCACCTCCCCTTCTGCCTCATCAGGGGATTGAAAAAGCTTTTTGAGAGATGTCGTGCCGTCCTTGTAATAGGTGATTTCAATATCAGCCTCTTTGATCCCGATATGCTTTACATCAATGTGCTTTTGAAAAAGGCCTAGCCATCCGATACTAAGACTAATTTCGCCAATCTTGACAGGTGCCTCAGCGGGAACGCTAGCCGCCTTAGGCATGAGAGAAATATCAGAAATAACGAGCTTAGCTGGAAAATTAAAAATAGACACCTCCACTCCGCCAATAACAACCTCAGCATTGATTGATTCCTCAATTTTTTGTTCCAACAGGTCTTTGGTCGCAATGTTTTTCACCAAAAGTCCTATTCCAACGAATACACAGAGAACAAAAGCAGCCGTCAGCGCGACCATTTTCACAGAGGGTTTTTTAAATAGAGCAGCCATAATAGAGAGATTTGCTTCAACGATTGATCACCATTCAAGCTTATGTAATGTACGTGTCACATTACCAGATAGGGTAGAGTTAACAGTAATAAAATCAATCGAAGCAATATAGCTAATTCAGACCTTGCGCCCGTGGCCATGATAACAATATGTTGCCGTCATGATCTTAACACTGCTCAGCGCTTGCTGCCTCATCATTTTGGGTCTTGGAGGTTTTCTTGGCTGGGAGAGGCTTGGAACAGAAGGCAATCAGGTGGAAATGCTAATGCCTGTTTTTTTTGGCGGAGCTCTGATTATCTGTATCGCATTCGGACGCCAGCATTATCGTCACGGATTATATGGAGGGCTCATTGTTGCTCTACTTGGCGTAGTGTCGGCAATCGTGCGTATTTATCAGTATGAGCAGTTTCAAAGCATCTCTGATCCAAAAACCCAAATCATTATCGCCATGGCAGCTATTTGCGCACTGCAACTCTCCATCTCCTGGAGAGAGGTTCAAAGAGACAGAGCCCAATTGCTGGCAATCGATGATGCCGAGTAGGCCACAAGGGCAATGTGAGCCAATATAGACAACTCTGGCTTCAATCTCTCAGAAAAAGGTTTTCCAGCTTTCGTCCATTTTGCCTTTGCGCCGGAATCCAAACAACGGTCGCCAGCGAGGCGCCTTGGGGTGCATGGCGGGGAACATCCCGGCCTCATGAGGAAGCTGGTTGGCCTTGCGCGTGTTGCATTTGATGCAGGAAGTTACAATGTTGTCCCAGCGGGTTTTGCCGCCTTTATCGCGTGGCAACACATGATCAAGGTTGAGATTTTTTTCGGGGAACTTCTGGCAGCAATATTGGCAGGTATAGTGATCACGCAAAAAGACATTGTGGCGAGTGAATTTCACCTCCTTGCTTGGCAGTTTGTCGTAGAGCGCCAGCACGATGACTTTAGGAATCTTCATCGCAAAGCGTACGGATCTGATCACCTCCTCAGCTACCCTCTCGGAGGATGATTCCAGCCAGGACCCTAGATCGTGTGTCTGATATTTCATATCCCCCTCCGCCTCCACTACGTGCGCATGCCCCAGACAAAGTAACTTCACAGCCCGGCGCACCGAGCAGGTCTGAATAGGCTGCCAGAGTTTATTGAGAACTAATACATTCAAATCCAAAGCTTCGATCATAATAAGCGGGTAGATTATACAATTTGCGAATTATAACATGCTATCGATGAGCCTTCAATCTTGAAATTTGACCCGCTGCACTGCACATTTTTACGGCTGTTTATGCCCTCCTTGGAAGCAAGGTGAGCAACTGCAAGGTCACATTTTTGAATCAAAGACAGGAGATACAAACGTTATCAACAGACTTATTCACACTCGATTTCGGAAACACAAAAGCCCTCTGTGAATAACTTGGGCAATACCCCTGTTTTTATAAATTAATACAGAAACGGGCGTAAATATATTAATCTTCCTGATCCCATACAGCAACAAATTCGAGTGCACGCTCAGGATCATTCAAGACAAGCGATGGATTGTGAATAACTTGGCTATAAAGTGCCTGCAGCTCACCCTCAGCGAGTTTGTTTTTTTGCAAAATTCGAAGCTGGCCGCCTTTATTGGGCATTCGTTTTTTGGCGATCTCAAGAGCCACGCGGCCCATGGTCATGCGCACATTGAGTTCAATGACATAACGTATTCCTAATGAGCCATCCGGACGACGAGCCACCATCGCATCCACCCCGACTGGTCCAACATAGCCTTTTAGTAGAGTGCTCAGTGCTAGGGGAATTTTCTCACCATAGACATCATTGATCTTTGCATCTCGGAACAGAAACGAACTCAGTTCATCATTAAAACCTGTAGCCCACTTCGGCTTAACCTTTGTACTTTGGTAGCGCCCCTGAGCATCATTCTTCATCTCAGTCATTCCTATAAAGTCAACATCCCCACCCTCACGTATTTCATAGAGTGCAGAAAAATCCAACTCTCGCTCCAGCCACGGCTCTACCGCAACGCCACCATGGCGCTTAATCACCTTGTTCAACCAAGGCATGAAATCTTCTCCAGGCATAACTTTCCGATGCCCACGGCCCGCACACGCGTATGCTGCCTTGAGCAGAACCGGTCCTCGCTTTAGCAGGCATTCCACTGCCTCAGCTGCCGAGTCTGGATCCTTACAGAAAAACCCAAGCTCTTCTCCAGGCAATGTCAGCATTTCATTGAGCCGAAAACCCGCTTCTTTACTAAACCACCATTCAGGAACCTGCTCACGCCACTGCCATGGCAAAGCCGGTGAAACATCATCAGCAAATGATTTGAGCGCATCCGAAGCGTCCGGTGACCATGCCCAAGGACGTAACCCCCCTAGCTTGCGCCCAGCCAGACTACCGACTTCCATCACCTCAGGCAGGTCGAAACCAGCCTTTTTCAAATACGTCCGGTGAGCATTGCTCGGCAATGTCCGCATCAGACTAACGTCATCCCGTCGGCACCATGCCAAAGAAAGCATTTCCAGGTCATGCTCCAATGCTACCTCTATTTTATTCGGCTGATAGCTGCGATGCGTGTAAGCGGCTGCAGCGTGAGACTCCGCGTTTGGATTATACCAATGCACGACGGGAGTGCGCCCTCTGGATTGCTCGCATATTGCCAATTGCTCAATGAAATCTTGGTCCAAACCTGCCAATTGACGGCCCTCGGTATTAAAAGGCGCCATTCCTTTTGCCTTTGCCGGTGCCATCGGAAAGCTCAGTGATTTACGGTAGGCGTTCCAATCTGTTTCACCTTGTTCTTTCCATTTCCGAAACCACTTCAAGCCGTGACCCACATGATTAATCTCATCGAGGTAAATCTTTTCCAATACCTTAGCCGTGGCATGATCGCCCACTTGCCGAAACAAACTTGCATAGTGTTTGGAGAAATCCAAATTGGCCTGCTCGAAGGTGAGATTAAGCCGGGTGACAAAGTCCATCGGTGTATCCATCGGAGCCACCAACTTCCAGAAGTAATCGTTAAGTGGTAAATCGCCAAAGGATATGCCGCACTCTTTCATCCTGCGCAGATACATCAAGGTATGCATCTGTTCCTCCCTCATCGATTCATAAACACCACGGCGGTATTCAGCAGGAGCATCGGGAAACTTAAGCAAAACCAGAGCCATCAGCTCAGCTGCCAGCATCTCATGATTAGCAAGAAAATGCAGCATTTTGCCACGTTCACGATCATCATCGAGTTTGTTGACCCCAGGAAAATTTGAGCGAACCACCTTGTTGGTGATTTTCAACTCTTCAGGGCGTCCGGGCGCATCTGGCAGGCTAAATGAACGCCCTCGATCATCATCAACCACACCATCCCCCAATCGAGGAGCAAGCAAAAGCTTCTCCTCCAGTGAATTCGCAAGCAAAACTCGCTCTGCCACCTCCCGCATCTGCAATACCTGCATAGACTCAGAGTTAGAATGAGCGCACCAAGAAGCAAGATAATTCCCCTCCGATACAAAACTCGCTTTTAATAAGAGTTTACCCGCAAGGTGCAGGAAATGATATATTACTCGCCAGTTCCAGGCTCATAGGCTAGCAAATGGACATGCACAGCTCTGCAGATTTTGATCAGATCATACCCCGGCGAGGTTCAGGCTCCATCAAATGGGATCGGTTTCCCAAGCTCGATCCCTTCTGGGTCGCTGACATGGACTTCATGTCTCCGCCCTGTGTTCTTGAAGCACTTCAAGCACGGATCTCTCATGGGATTATGGGTTATGCTCAACCGCATGCAGGCCTCATGGAGGCTATTGATCACTACTTGCAAAATAGACACCAGCTTGTCGTTGACGAAAAAGAGATCGTTCACCTCGGCGGCTTAGTACCTGCGCTCTCCATTGCTGCGCGTGCGTTCGGCTCTCCGGGAGATGCCGTCATGACCTGCACACCGATCTACCCTCCTTTTCTCTCCATACATCAGGATGCCAACATGGAGCTGATTTCCGTTCCTCATATTTTAACCGATGGCCGCTGGGGTTTTGATTGGCAGGCGATGGAAGCTGCTGTCACAGCAAACACGAAGATATTTCTTCTCAGTAACCCTCAAAACCCACTTGGTCGTGTCTTTTCAAAAGAGGAAATCGAGCAGCTAGCAGATTTCTGCCAGCGCCACGATATGATTTTGGTATCGGATGAGATCCACTGTGACCTCATACTTGATGAGGAGCAAACACCACACGTGTGCGCCGCCAGCCTTCCGGAGGAATTACAAAATCGGATCATCACACTACTCGCACCCAGCAAAACCTACAACATCGCTGGACTTGGTTACGCATTTGCCATCATCAAGGATGACTCGCTGCGGCGCAAGTTTTGCGCAGCCCGTGGCCACACCCTCCCCGAGATCAACTGCCTTGCATACTATGCTGCGGAAGCTGCCTACAAAGAGGGAGACGCATGGCGACAAGCATTACTGGCCTATTTACGCAATAACCGCGACACCCTGACTAGCTTTATTGGCAAGCATATGCCCAGCCTCATTACTCCTGACATAGAAGCTACCTATCTAGCATGGATCGACTGCCGCACCATGAACAAAGAAAACCCAGCAAAGTTCTTTGAACAAGAAGCTGGCATCTACCTCTCGGACGGAGCCTTCTTTGGCAACCCGGGCCACGTCCGCTTCAATTTCGGATGTCCACACAGCCGGGTCATTGAAGGTCTTGAGAAAATGGCCAAAGTCATTGATTAAAAAAGCAGCCACCTTATGTTGGCCACTTATATCATGAAATCTCTATTTCCGCTCACCATTCTCACCTTCTTCCTACCCTGCCACCTCCCCGCTGATGTCAGCAAAGAAATCCAGCTTGGTGTGGAAGCCGTCGCGGGATACCGCAGTGGATATGTTTATCGAGGCTTTGAGCTAGCAGAGAGCACCATTGACTTTCAGGTAGAGACTGAGATCGCGCTCAGCAATCGCACCTCACTCAATCTTGGATCATGGTATGCTACAGAAAACGGCAAGGGTGATTTTGATGAGTCTGCCTTTTTCTCCCACTTGCGATTCAAACAAACTGACCAATTCACTATTGGCCTAAGCGCCAGTTATCGCCATTTCGGCAACTCCAGCTCTCCGCTTAGCACTGCTTTCAAGGATGGTGTCGATGTGGGCACCTTTGCCACTTGGCAATTTAACGATGACTTCAGCACCACTGCCGGAGTTTATTACGATTTCGGCGCAGAAGCTTGGTATGGAAATGCAGAAACACAATGGTCCAAAGCCATCTCAGAAAAAACCTTCTTAGCACTCAACACCGGCATCAGTTATGTCGATGATTACTATGGTCGTGACGGCATCAACGACGCCTATAGTCGGCTATCACTAACTCACCACCTATCTGACACCGTATCCATCACTCCCTATCTGGGTGGTTCTCTACTCTTAGACAGTAGTGATGCTGGTGATGACCAAGCTTTCGCTGGCCTCTGGTTCGAAGTCCGATTTTAATCCGTCATCACCGATGACTCTGACTGACTCACACTGCCACCTGGCTTCGCAGAAATTTTCATCTGACGAGCTCGGCGACATTATTGCCCGAGCACGGGAACGCGGCGTGCAGCGTATGGTCACCTTAGCCACATGCTTGGATGACTGCCCTCAGAACATATCCATTGCCGAGCAACACCCAGAGGTTTATGCATGCATAGGCATTCACCCATGTGATGTTCACGAAACAGACGATCATTACATCCACGAACTACAAATTCATGCGAGTCACCCGCGGTGTGTTGCTATTGGTGAAACAGGCCTCGACTACTACCACCCTGCACCAGAGGGATGGTCAAATGATCAATATCACAGCAGACAACAAGAGTTTCTTGCGCAGCACTTTGAGCTGGCAGCTAAACTCGGTAAAAATATCGTCATCCATACCCGTGACCGCTCCGGTGAGGCTTCACTCCAAGATGCCATCAGCATCTATCGTAAGTATGCAGATCAAGTTCGTGCAGTATTTCACTGCTTCCCCTTCAGCCTGGAAGCTGCCCAGCCGATACTCGACCTAGGAGGACTTATCTCTTTTACCGGAATCGCCACCTTTAAAAATGCAGCGACTGTTATTGAAACCGCCACGAACTGCCCTGCAGGTTCTTTCATGCTTGAGACCGACTCACCTTATCTTGCTCCCGTTCCGCATCGAGGCCAACGCAATGAACCAGCATTCACTTACTTCACAGCGGAGGCCATTGCTAAAGCAAGAGGCGAAAGCCTTGCAGATCTAGCCGCCCACACTGAGGCTACCGTGAATGAATTTTACGGTATTGGTGCAGCTTTATAGAGAGAACGAGAGCCCCCCAGATCTACGCTATATCTACAGGCTCATGAGGTTTTCCAGATCAGATGAAAGCCCAGCCGAACTCATGGCGTTTTTATAATATCCCTATTTTACAAAATTCATCCACGTGTTAATGAAACGGAGGGTGAAAATTAACCATCACCTCAACCTGAGACACCATACTATTCCATTATGAAAACCGCTACCCTACTACTTATCGCAACTTGCCTTGCCCCGCTTCTATTTAGTGCCTGCTCCACGGGTTCAGGATACAGTACGTGGAATGGCAATAATTCAGGACCGTCTGGCGCAGCTAACCCATACGGAGTTCCTCGTGCTGGCGGCGAGCTAGGCAGCTACCCGCAAGCCCCAACGGCTCCAGCCGCTCCAACAGTTCCAGAGAACAACCCATACCAAACCCTCCCCGCCATCACTCACGCGGCCAGCCCTACTACTCCATCTACAGCTCCTAGCTCAGCCTCAACCAGTACGCTCGATGGTGCACCCACCCCAATCGCTGCCTCAACCACCTACACCGTGGTATCAGGCGACAGCCTCTGGGGTATCGCCCGCAAAAACGGCACCAGCGTTGAGGCCATTCAGTCCGCTAATGGGCTCAGCAATACAACGATTCGAATTGGGCAACAATTAACCATCCCCAGTAACTAACACGGCAAGCAAAGCTAGCATCATCTGATTTATTCAGCGGACGATCCTGTATTAGGATCGTCCGCTTTTTTAGTGTTGGTATTTTAACGTCAAGCACCCCAAGGTTTGCGTCATGAAATCTTTGATACTCTGCTTAATATTAGGCACCCATGTGATCGCACTCGAAAACCCAGCTCCCTTGGAAGTTGATAGCGTAACTACTATACAAACCAGCAAGGTCAAAGACGCTGCTCTGGAAAAACTTTTCACCACCTTGGGACAAGATGAATTTGCAACAGCCCTCAAAGAGGCTCAACAAGCAGACGTCCACCCCCAAGTTTTACTCGAAGCTCGCTTTCTCAATTTCATTGATCTTGGCAACAACGCAGCCATTGCCGCCATGGCACCAGAACTCAGCAAGAAACGTGACACCTTTGACCCTAATCACTCAGAGGTATTTGCACTTAAAGACGACTGGCTAGCAATCGTTCACTATGCTCAAGCACTGGCTGCACTCGAAAACAACAACAAGGGAGACTTCAAAAAACATATCACCGAAGCATTTTGGCTAAGCCCACGTCAAGCACAGGCTTTCGGCCCACACATCGAAAGGCTCCAACTAGAGGAAGCCATGCAATCCTTGAAACTACCTCTCAATCAACCGCTTAAATCTCAAATAAATGGCAAATCAACCCCCCTAGCCCAGTATATAGCGGGCAACAAAGCTATCATCCTCTACTTCTGGAACCCCATGAGCCAGGAGATACAGATCAACCTAGCTGACTTCATCGTTACAACGCAGACCTGCCATCAAAACAACATTCCTGTGTTAGCTATCTTAACAGGCCAATATCCGGGCATCATTCAAGATGCAGAAACCATCCGCAAAGAGGACGCCACAAAGGCTCAATGCGCATGGCTCGTTGACTCTAACAAAAAGTTGCTCAGTAGTCTATTACGCGTAAGAGACATCCCCACGATGGTCATCGTATCACCGGAAGGAAAAATTTTATTTAACGGCCACCCAGCAGACAAAACATTTTGGACCACACTAGAAAAACTATCACCAAAATTCAAACGACCTAACAGCAAACGGAAAAACGACTCATAACAGATCAAAACACGAAACATCATTTTAAAAAATACTTTGCTAAAGTTTAATTCCCTCCTTGACCAAACGAACCTGTTAGAGCATTGTCATCTATAAAGAGAGTTTACGTTTACGATGCAGATAACTTTTAAAAGTTATCTCTGAATAAATAAAGCAATCTAACAACAAACATCCGCAAAAACTAAGATGCCCTAAACAGCAGACCTTCGGATTCCAACTACCCTAACAAACAGTATAATACAATACCACTATGGCAGCCAAAAAAAAGACCGCTAAGAAGAAAGCCGCACCGCGCAAGGCCAAAAAAGCCGCAGCAAAGCGTGTAGCTAAGAAGCCCGCTAAGAAGCCAGCTAAAAAAGCCGCTAAGAAGCCAGCTAAGAAGCCAGCTAAAAAAGTAGCCAAGAAGCCAGCTAAAAAAGCAACCAAGAAAAAGGTAGCTAAGAAGCCAGCTAAAAAAGCAGCCAAGAAAAAGGCAGCTAAGAAGCCAGCTAAAAAAGCAGCCAAGAAAAAGGTAGCTAAAAAAGCCAAGAAAGCAGCCAAGAAGAAGGTAGCTAAAAAGCCAGCCAAGAAGAAGGTAGCTAAGAAGCCAGCCAAGAAAAAGGTAGCTAAGAAGGCTAAGAAAAAAGCAGCCAAGAAAAAGGTAGCTAAAAAGCCTGCTAAGAAGGCAGCCAAGAAAAAAGCAGCTAAGAAGCCAGCTAAGAAAAAGGCAGCCAAAAAGCCAGCTAAGAAGAAAGCAGCTAAGAAGCGTAAGTAATCTTCAATTACAGTTCATACATCAACCTCGACTTCCTCACGGAAGTCGGGGTTTTTTTGTGCCCCTACCGCCCCTACCGCCCCTACCAATCAACAACTGGCAATACCATTCTAAAAACACCAACAGAGCGGCCTGCATTAGTATCAGGCCTCGCATCGTAGAGTGTGTAGAGGTGGATACCACTTCCCCTTCCAAGCTTAACCGCCATATTATAAATGATTTTTCGCTGCTTCCCGTATCTCGCTGCTAAATGATACAAAACGCCTTGGTGATTTCGCCGGTATCCAATCAGCTGACCTGGATCAACGTTAGCTATAGTATCACCAAATGCATGCAGTCACAAACTGCTTATCTTTTAAGCGTCCTGCACCTGGTGCAATAACCGTGACATGGGGTTTATCCATCCACGGCCTATTTTTATTTTTCAATAACGACAATGGCGACAAGAATATCACTCTGCGCATACCAGCTTCTCCAGAAGGTATGGTCACATAGGGTTCATAAGCATCAGCTAACTTTTTATAGAGCACAAAATCTTCCCCCGCTTTAATCGATCGCATCGCTGTCGTATTATTAAATGCAATCTGGAATGGCCTCCAGGTTTCTGTGACTTGTGAATTTTCCACATCATTCTCAAACCCCTGATAATACAGCTTACTTGGTGGCACTTCACCTACTTGAGGTAGCAGCATGGCAGCGTCTCCACGATTTCCTCCTGCACTATATCTTCTGGGTGGAACGGGACCCAGAGCAACTACCATGATCTTCGTTTGCAGAGTGAGTTCCGGCTCCTCCCCTCTTGATTGATCACACCCCACAGCAATGATTGCCATAAAGATTGTCACTAAGCCTATCTTGATCATCGTCATTTATATTTCTTCCCGTTGTAACCATCGAAAGCTTTTGAGCTTATATTTCCTACCTAAATTTTCGTTCGCAGCACTAAGCTGCCCCCATTCATAAGCTCCTGTGGCCGGATGAATTGAAATCAAATCGTCTAGTGGTCCATTGCCACTTGCTTGACTCACCCCCGATGACTTGTGATCAACATAATAAGGGGTACGCTCAACTATTGCCTCAAGCCATGCACGCGCTTGAATGATTCCTCCAACGGAGCATTCGCCATATGCGCGTATCGTAAATGTATCTCCCCTTGCAGCTATGAAGGGAGCTAGAGGGTGAAGAATATCCCCCTGTGTTAAAAATCCAGGAACACCCCAGGCCTTACTCGTCGGCTGGACCGTATTCCACTTATCATCGTATCGATAACGATATCCTTCCTGAAAGACCTGCATATTGTTATCTGGAGCATCGGAGGATGCCTCAACATTTACCGACGTTGATAATTGCGTAGCCAGACGCTCAAAGTTTTTGTTCAATCCGCAGCTTTGTATGGCTGCATCAATAGTCCCCATGGACGATGTTTGATCCTGATCCGATACTAGCCTGCGGTTCACAAAATCAGCAATAGAGATAAAAGGGCCTCTTTTTTTAACTTCCTGAACGATATTGGCCGCGAGCATTCTCACCTCATCGGCAGTAAGTTGACGTGCGCCCATCCACCCCCCCGGTTGATCGGGAGCAGCAGCACCCGTATCGGCCAAACCCTTCGGTTGGCGATACCTCGCAAATGACACCATACTAGCGCTTGCTACTCCTGATGGCAGAGGGCGGCTCAGAGGGCGGTTAATACCGAGTGTGCCCGACAAAAAGCATGTCCATGCTTCTACTGATGTTGAGTTTATATTGAACGCAGAGCGGTTTTTAAAATATTCTGCACTTCTCCAAAATGCCCAATTCACGCCCTCATCACTCAAAAGCATACTTCTGACCGCCTCCTTGGGCTGCTGAGCGTCTTCGTTAAATTGATAGCGCCTATTCCACAAATACTTACCCTGATCAGGGTTCCACAAGAATCGTCGCCCCTCTTCATCGAGAGGAATGCTGGAGAAAAAATACCCGTCCCATAAATTATGGTTCACTTCATAGGCAGCATCATAAGCCAATACTTCATCTGCTGAGCTGTGCTGCAAGTCACCCACTTCTCTGAGTGCCGATTGATTGCCTATTTGCAACAAGCCTTGAGAGTCAGATATAGTACAGCGCGCGCCATGACCTGAAGTCTTACCGCCTTCTTTGGCCGCTGCTTTCCCAATAAGATAATCCCAACGACTTGCAGCGCTGTCATTAGACTCAAGTGAAGTAGCAACAGCATAGGCCGTGGAATCTGCCGGAGCATGCATATCTCTCAAGGAATGACCCACCAAGTAACTAGGGCTCCATGAATAGGGGCTCAGCATGGCATGGCGCAGGCCAGCTACAGAGATCACGCCATAATCTTCAGAGGGTAAATCGAACAGCACTACATTTGGAAAAAAAGAAAAATCAACAGCCAAGCCAAAGGGGTTTTTAACAAAGCCATTGATGGACGGGGCAGGTATATCATGAACGTCCATAGGCCGCTGCGGAACAAACTGAAGCAGCCATGGTCCCGTGCTATTCATATACCACTTGTTGGCGCATTGACTCGCAGGCGACCGGCTGACCAATTGAGCCCTTACATTCCAGTTGGCTATGGGGCAGACGTTATACACCATATGATCTTCTCTCCACCTTGCAGTCGTTGACGTTCCATGACGATGGGGCGATCGATTAGCCGGGTCTCCCTCCCCCACCTTTTCATTCAGCCATAATAACTTGGCACCCACTTGATGGGTATGGGGGGCGTTTTTTACAGGCGCCTCATCAAATGTTTGCAAATGGCCAAAACTCAGATCCTTTTGGTTTGCTGAGCCCCAGTATAAACCATTGCGATGAAATGTTTTAGTCGACTTAGCCCCCCCGGCGCCATTGTTGACCAGCTGTATAGTCGGGTGCTTAAAGCTGCTGTAAAGATCCTTAAGCGAAGCCGCCTGTCCGAGCTTAAGCATAAACGGGAAATTCTCCACTTTGCCATCAGTTTGCAAATCAAGCGCCGGCTGGTAGTCAAAAATCCTCCCAAAGTCTACATGCCCAAGATGTGCTTTGATACTTCTCCATTGGGGGGTCTGCACCTCATAAGCAACAGATGCATCATGATCATAGAAAAAATGATCCTCTCCTTGGGTAGAATGCGGACTCAACACATTGTCTGACACCGCATCCAGCTTGTAATGCTCTATATTGATACCCCCTGAGGACAAGTCCCCCCTCACCTTAGGTGAGAATACCAGACACTGGCCAGCTGACAAAATAGCAGGCTCTAAGGTAAAAGCCAAATATCGGCGCGGTGGAAAGGGATTCGTTCTAATTTTATAAACATCACCTCCTGCATAGCCGCTCTTTTCAACCCAACGGTCGAAGACCTCGATACTTTTAGACTTCAGCTCTTGCTCCACATACTCCTTTTCAGGAAAGAAGTGCATGCCATGCTTCACACCATAATACGGATTGGGCATAACTACAGATAAGGCCTTAGTTTTTAAGGACCTATTGTATGGATTCCACAAACAAACACGAGGGATGATATGGGTTCGAATACGGTTGTTGTGGTGTGAAAAATAATAATGCCAACGACATTCCGTCATCACTGGATGAATCTTCGGAGCATGCTCTGCCCATTTCGAGACATCTGCACAGGCACCATCAGATATACCGTGAGGCCAATGAGTAGAGGGGCGCATACGCATTGCCTGTTTATCAAAAGCGGTCTCCGCATACTCCAAATCTGAGTACTTATGCTGCGCCCAATCTCTCATTGC
>JAACFN010000179.1 GCA_009937455.1 Verrucomicrobiaceae bacterium
ACCGCTTGCGTGCACCAGGTGGCTGCCCTTGGGATGCTGAACAGACCCATGAGAGTTTATTGTCCAATCTTATTGAGGAAACCTATGAGACGGTTGACACCATTAAACGTGGAGATTGGAATCACCTTAAAGAGGAATTAGGCGACTTGCTCTTACAGGTGGTGTTCCACAGTGAGCTTGCCGAGGAGGCTGGACGTTATGATTTTGATGATGTTGCTAGGGGAGTCTCCGATAAGTTAGTGAGGAGGCATCCGCACGTCTATGGGGAAAGCGATGTGCAAGATACCGATGGCGTGCTCAGTCAGTGGGATGCCATCAAGAGACAGGAGAAGGGTGGGGAACAAGAGCCATACCTACATGATATCGGCAAAGGGTTGCCTTCAATGTTACGTGCAGCAAAACTGCAGAAGAAGGCTTCCAAAGTCGGATTTGACTGGCCAGATGATCAGGGGGTGATGGATAAGATTCAAGAGGAGCTCAGCGAAGTGGATACCGAGCTGGACGCATTAGGAGAGGACAAAAAAGCCAGCAAAGACAAGCTGGGGGAAGAGATCGGTGACTTGCTATTCTCCGTCATCAATCTAGCGCGCAGGTATGAATTGGATCCTGAGATATTGCTCGAGTCGACCAATGTTAAGTTCGAAAAACGCTTTGCGGCGATGGACGAGGCTCTTCAGAAAAGCGGCAAAGATCTGGCCGGTGCAAGTCTCTGCGACATGGAAGTCGAGTGGCAGGCTGCCAAAAAAAAGAGCGAGCTTTAGAGAGAGTCGTCAGCCCTGGTTGTTTCAGCTAGATTTGCTGTATGCTCAGAATATTACTCAGGCCTGAGTTTTCTCTCCAGTTGTTTGGGAGAGATACCAAAGAATTTTTTAACGTCAGTGCAGAAATGGCTGTAGTAAAGATAGCCAAGTTTTTCGCTAATGTCATGAAGGTTGGTGCCTTCACTAATCATACGCTTTGCGAGCAAGGCGCGGTGATTACAAAAAAGATCTTTTGGCTTCAGACCGACTGCAGACTCAACGTGACGTTGTAACTGAATCACGGTGAAGCCAAGTATCTCAGCTACCCTCTTCACGTTGAAGTTGTTTTGTTCTGCGAGCTGAAGAAGATTGACACCTGACTTGTCTAAAATTCGGGCACCTTGCCGGTGAAATGGTGTTGGCGTTGCTGGTCTGCTCATGACTTATTGATAGTTGTTACGGAAAAAGCGCTTAACTTACAAGAAATATTAGCTGAAAATTGTAACATCTGCACTGTTTTTTTTGTGGTTAGCTGAAATTTTCTTTAAAATAAGATCGCAGCCTTTATAAAAAAGAACTTCAAGTGTTTGTGTTGCCACTCGATAATAAGGAATTTTGGTGGTCACAGGAGGCGGCATAATCATTTGGTTTTTATTTGTAATATACATGTCAGAGAACAGTTCAATCCCCAGTGCGAATAGCATCAAGTGCGAGAATAGCCAAGGGCATGCTCTCAGAGCGAACATACTGAGCATGCGTCGCTACACGATTTCATTTGAGATCTATAATCCATTTTGTAGTTTGCAGCTCTCCGAAGTTCTCAGGAATTTTTGTATTAAGATGAATGGGCAGATCGTCTATGTGGGCGAGGCTGTTGTATCCAGTATCGTCAACACTGGTGCGGTCCTGGTGTGCGAGGCGACATTGGGAAATGGTTGGAGGGAAGTTGATTTCCTAGCCAGTGCTCAGCACGGAGGACTCGTTTCCCAGTTTGATGAATTTGTCGATGATTGGAAAAGGGCGCACCATGTCTCTGCTGATTTTAAACTGAATGTCGCTGACATGCAGAATATGATGATTGGTCTAAAGCGGTGGCTTGAGAAAATTGATTTGGGTATTCAGGCGATGGATACTAGCGACAAAAATGCGGTTGAACGCCGGGTCATTCATGAGATTGAAGGGCGGATGATGGAGGAGCTCAACCCTCAGATGGCGAACTTCGAGGCATCAACCCGCAATGTTCATCTGATAGATCAGCCAGCTCACAAGCTCTATGTGAGGCGTCAAATGCATCCACTCATGCTTTGTTCGCCCTTTGCTTACCGAGCCTATACAAAGCCGCTCGGATATGCGGGTGACTATGAGGTGGTAAACATGATGATGCGCGATCCATACGAGGGAGATTCGCTATTTGCTAAGGTAATTAACAGGGTGTTTTTAAGTTTTGAGCCAGTGCTAGCGCATAGGAATCGTATCGATTACCTCTATGATACCATTAAATCAGAGGCCGCAAGAGTTGTCGGAGAGGGTCGCAGGTTGAAAGTACTTAACCTTGGCTGTGGATCTGCGCATGAGATACAGCGTTTCTTTCAACATGAGGAGATCAGTGACCATTGTGATTTTACCTTGTTGGATTTCAACAGAGAAACGACTGACTACGCGGATAGCATCCTTTCTGATATCAAAATTAGAAATGGCAGAACTGGTGAGATTAAAGTGATGCAGCGCTCGGTGCATCAGCTTCTTAAGCAGGCAAACCGTGGCGATATTGACATGCAGTGGGAATCATACGATCTGGTATATTGTGCCGGTCTCTTTGATTACCTCTCCCAAAAAGTATGTAAAAAACTAGTGGAACTTTTCGCCAAGTTATTACGCCCACAGGGGCTCGTTATCGCTACCAATGTGGCATCGACCAATCCGTGTATAGGGTGGATGGAGTATGTGGTGGAGTGGAATCTGGTTTACCGCAGTGATTGGGAAATGCTCGACTTGATTCCTTTGGATGGCACTGTTATGAAAACAGACCTCAAGAGGGATGCTACCGGCGTGAATTTATTTCTAGAGATTCGCAAAGTGTCCATGAATCCATTTATCAGCCCCTGAACTTAGTTAACCCAACATCATAATGAATGAATCTGATCATACAATAAGGGAGCTTTTTAAAATTTCAGAGGAGCGCGAAAGAAAAATCAACTGTCAGCGGGCGGCTATTTTTGGCGCTATATTTATGCTGATTGGGGTGTGCTTGGATATGGTAGTCTATCCAGAGCTGCTGCAACAACTGCTTGTTAATCGGGTGATCACGGCTGCGCTGTTGCTGACTTTTGCTGTGTTGTGTGGATTTATTAAGAATAATGCACTTATGAGATTGGTAGCTCATATGATTGCGATGATACCCATCGTGTCTATTTCGCTCATGATCTTTCAAACCGACGGAGTACAGTCTCACTATTATGGAGGTTTGAATCTAGTGCTTGTGGGGGCGACGTTGCTGCTGCGCTGGAACACCTTTGACAGTGCTATCAACGTCTTGTTATGTCTCCTAATTTATACAGCATCAGTCTACAGGCACTCGGTTGCGATAGAGTGGGAGGAGCCATTTATTCGCACTTATTTTATCTTTGTCACGGGGGCTATCGCAACGACAGCAACCTACTTTTATAATATTAGTAGATTTCGCGAGTTTTGTCTTTCCAAGGAAGTGGCAGCTTCCAATAAGAAGCTAAGGCATATCAATCGGAAACTGGCTGAGAATAATACTGAGTTAGAGAGCGCCAACAAAAAACTCAAAGAGCAAGGCAGCTTACTTGTTCAGAGTGAAAAGCTCTCATCACTTGGCCGCATGAGCGCAGGCATTGTGCACGAAGTTAATAACCCACTTAATTACAGCAAGATAGCGATCCATACTCTGAAGTCATTTAAGTCGTCGATCAGTGAGGATGAGAGGGATGATTACATGGAGGTGATTTCTGATGCTGAAGAAGGGCTTATTCGCGTGATTGGGATCATCACCGACTTGCGCT
>JAACFN010000180.1 GCA_009937455.1 Verrucomicrobiaceae bacterium
CCCTGCGTCGATCAGCTCGCCAAGCAAGGCATGATCTTTACCGACGCCCACTCCGGTTCCGCTGTCTGCACCCCCACCCGTTACGGACTGATGACCGGCCGTTACAGCTGGCGCACGCGTCTGCAACACGGCGTGGTGAGCGGATTCGCTCCCTGCCTGATCGCACCAGACCGCCTCACCGTGGCCGGCTTACTTAAAAAGCAAGGCTACCACACCGGGATCATCGGCAAGTGGCATCTTGATTGCCAGTATCAGGATCCTGAAACAGGCGCGATCCTGCCAAAGCCGAATAAAAAGAAGGGCCGTGCGCCGATCGGAGCTACCATCCCAGACGGTCCGGTGCATCGCGGTTTCGACTATTTTCATGGCAACCATCATGCCGGACACATGGACACCATCATCGAAAACGACAAGGTCATCGAGCGTCTCGAGGAGATTCATAACCTGCCGCGCCTGACGGAAAAATCAGTCGCCTACATCGAAGAGCGCGCCAAGTCGCCGGAGCAGCCCTTCTTCCTCTACGTCCCGCTCGGCTCACCACATGCCCCGATTGTGCCCACTCCGGAATGGCAGGGTAAAAGCGGCTTGAACGCCCATGCCGACTTCGTCATGCAGACGGACGCCACCGTCGGAGCCATCATGAACGCACTGGAAGAAAATGGCTTTTCAGATAACACCCTGTTCATCTTCACCAGTGACAATGGCACCTCGAAGAATGCCAACATTCGCGAATTACGCGAGAAAGGGCATTATGTCAGCGCACACTTCCGCGGCTCCAAGGCAGACATCTGGGATGGTGGACACCGGGTGCCCTTTATTGTCCGCTGGCCAGGTAAAGTTGAGCCCGGCTCTCAATGTGCCCAGCTTATTACTTTAGTCGACTTCTTCGCCACGGCTTCGGACATCACCGGGGAAAAAGCCCCAACCATGGGTGAAGACAGCGTCAGCTTCCTCCCTGCCCTATCCGGTCAAGCCATCAAATCGACCCGCAAGGGCGTCATCCATCATTCGATTGCTGGTCGCTTCGCCTACCGCCAGGGGAAATGGAAACTACTCCTCGCCAGAGGCTCCGGTGGCTGGTCGTCCCCGAATGAAGGCGCAGCGGCGCAAGCCGGTGCACCGGAGGCGCAGCTTTACGATATGGAAAAAGACCCAAGCGAGCAGAATAACCTCTATCTCACCCACCCCGAGATCGCCGAGAACTTGCTAGCGGACCTGACTGCCGATGTTGAGAACGGTCGCAGCACAGAGGGCCCGGAAGCCAAGAATGATGTGGAAAACATCATCCTCTGGAAGAGTGGTAGAGGAACGCGGAGCAAGAGATCCCAGCAATAAAATCCCCATGGGAAAAAGCATCTTCCCCATCTACTTTAATCAATAATCAGCCCGCCCAATGAAACCCTACCGCCTCAGAGTCACTCTATTCATTCTCTCTTCACTCCTCACTCTTCACCCTTCTGTTTTGTCAGCGGCCGAGCCTGCGGAAAAACAACCTAACATCCTCTTCATCATGGTCGATGACCTGGGCAAGGAATGGATCAGCAGCTATGGTTCTGAAACCATCAAGACACCTAACATCGACGCGCTCGCAGCGGGCGGAATGAAGTTTAATAACGCCTACTCGATGCCCTCATGCACCTCATCGCGCACCATGCTGCTCACTGGCCAATACCCTTGGCGCAACGGCTATGTCAGCCACTGGGACGTGCCACGCTGGGGAGTCGGCTACTTTGACTGGAAAAAGAAGGAGAACACCACCTTCGCCCGCCTGATGAAGGATCAAGGTTATGCCACCTGTGCCGCAGGCAAATGGCAGATCAATGACTTCCGTATCGAACCCCACGCCATGAAGAAACACGGCTTCGATGACTGGGCGATGTGGACCGGTGCAGAGACCGGTGTCAAAGCCAGCGATAAGCGCTTCATTGAACCCTATATCAACACGCCAGAGGGCAGTAAGGTCTATACCGGAAAGTTCGGTTCAGACGTTTATACCGACTGCCTGATCAGCTTCATGACCAGGCATAAAGAGCAGCCGATGTGTCTCTATTATCCGATGCCTCTCGTGCACAGACCGTGGGTTGCGACCCCAGACCATCCAAACGCAAAGAACCGCAACGAAAAACACGTAGCCATGGTTCACTACGTCGATAAGATGGTGGGCAAATTGATAAAGTCTCTCGACGATCTAGGCATACGTGAACGTACCATCGTCATCTTCACCACCGACAACGGCACGACTGGCGGCAAAGTCGGATTCACCGCGATACGAAACGGAGTAGAGGTCCCAGGAGCCAAAGGTGAGCTAACTGAAGCTGGGGTTTGCGCCCCTTTCATTATCAACTGTCCGGGGACTGTTCCCGCAGGTGTTGAGACCGATGCGCTGACTGATTTTTCAGATTTACTCCCTACCTTCGTAGAACTCGGAGGCGGCAAGGTGCCTGAGGACCTCACCATCGATGGAACATCGATTGCATCTGTGATTCAGGGTAAAAAGCAAGACAGCGAGCGCGAGTGGATCATGTCCATTGGTGGCGGTGCCGGGAAAATCGTCGAGGGCCGCGTAGTGGGCGCAAAAGTTTTTGGCGAGCGAGTCATCCGCGACAAGCAATACAAAGTCTGGGTTTCCGAAAAGAAGGAAATCACTCACCTATACGACCTCAAAAAAGACCCATGGGAGAAAGCCAACCTACTTGATAGTGAACTCGCTGAGCACAAAACTACGATACAGAAATTTCAAGCTGTCGTTGACTCACTCCCCGATAAGGACGCCTCTCCTTTTTACGAGCCTAGAGCCGCCAATGCCTGGGACGTGAAGGAGAATGTGAAAAAGCCAAAAGCCAAATAGACACAACTCAGCTAAGCAGGCCAAGTCCTGAAATCTAAGCCTGCAGAGTTACCCCCCAAATAAACATAAATCAACATCATTACATGAAGGATATACTCATACTGCTCGCTGCAGTGGCGTCTTTTGTCACGCCCCTAAACGCAGAACCCCAAAAGACGAGTGAACAGCCTAGCGAAAAGCCCAACGAAGCACTCACCAAAGTGAGCAGCATCAGAGTCATGACCTACAATGCTTGTCGCGGCGGTACGGCGCAGGGGCAGCCCTTGTCCCAATCGGCAAAAATGATCGAACTGGCACAGGCAGATATCGTTGGCCTGCAGGAGATTGGGGACAATGTCCCGAAGCTGGCGGAAATACTGGGCTGGAACCATAGCGGCCCCTTCCTGACCCGTTATGAAATTGTCGAGCAGGTCAAGGGCATTGGCAAAAGGCCTTGGTATGGGATCAAAGTAAAACTACCTTCGGGGCAGCATGCCTATGCCTTCAACGCTCACCTTCCCAACCCCCCGAATCAGGCCTACCAGTTATTGGGCCTTAAAGGTGGCTACCGAGTCTATCCCAAAATCGATACTGAAGAAGAGGCGATTGCCGGGGCAAAGAAAGCTCGAGGGAAATACATTAGCCGCCTTCTCAAGCTCATGAAAAGTTTCGCGGTTACTGAGGACCCTATTTTTGTGGTCGGGGATTTCAATGAACCCTCCCACCTTGACTGGACCGAAGCCGCGGCCAAGGCAGGGCATCACCCCATGAAGGTGGAATTCCCCACTTCCCTGATGATGGCCGAGGCAGGCTTTAGCGATGCGTATCGCACGGTTCACCCCGACGAGGCCCGATCACCACTTCATGCGCATTGATTACGTGTACTTCAAAGGCAAGGGCCTGAAGGTGACCGACGCAAAGATCGTGGGTGAAGACAAAGAGCATGCCGACATTGTTGTTTCTCCTTACCCCTCTGACCACCGTGCGGTGGTGGCGACGATCACCTTTGCCAAGTAAGCCAAATAAAAGGTGATCAAAAACAACCTAACAGAAAAACGTTAGCGAATGAATAAAGACAAAGAGAACAACCCAAGCCGGCGAGACTTTTTAACCATGACATCGATGGGTGCCGCCACCCTTGCCACCTCACTTGCCGCGACAGGCCTGACAAGCTCTGCTCATGCACAAGATGGTAAACCACAGGGGGAATCCAAGGAGGCCGATAGCTCACCCTCGAAACATCTTGAGCTTCTCTTCTTGGGAACGGGTGCGGCGAACTGGCCACGCAAGTACCCCTTTAAGGATAAGAATCATTCAAGGGCACAGGTGCGGGCCATGTCCTCGATGCTGGTCAATGGGCATATCCTCATTGATTGCGGCCCGACTGTGCTCGACGTCATGAAATGTTATGACGTGAATCCGGCAGGAGTCACCGACATCCTGCTGACTCATACGCACTCGGACCACTTGCATCCAGGCAGCATCATGAGCATCGCAAATGCAAGGGATGCCGGTCTTGGGCCTTTAAAGTTTTGGGGAGACCCGGAAGCACTGAAAAAAGTGCCGGACTCGGATCGCATTGAAAAGAGGCCCGTTGAGCTTGGCAAAAGTTTCAAGGTGCATGGACTGAGCATGACCGGTCTTGCTGCCAATCACGATGTTCACGGCTCCAAAGAGCAATGCCTACTCTATCTGATTGAGGGCGCTACCAAGAGAGCTCTTTACGCAACTGACACGGGCTGGTTGCCGACAACGACCTGGCTACACATTGAACGCAAGCAACTCGATGCGATCATCTGGGATGCGACCTGCGGTGAGGGCAATGGAGACCCCCGAATTTTCAGCCATAACGACCTGACCATGATTCGCCACATGAACCAAACCCTCATGCAACGAAAGGTACT
>JAACFN010000181.1 GCA_009937455.1 Verrucomicrobiaceae bacterium
CTGCTGGCAGAGCGGCTAGCGGTGAGTGTCTGGATGCCGCTACTTTGAAGTCTGTCTGCCAAGCATTTTGATATGCCGTGTGATCCGCCGATGATGAGAACTGTTTTCATAAGGTTGAATGGGTGTTGGGAAATCGATTGGTGCAGCTTTCCTTAAGACGGAATAGCCTCTGCGTATTCGGGTAATTTGGTGGTGATCATTCCATTGAGGCTGCCCACTAGATGATATAAACCAAAGTAAGTACGATTAAGGTAAAGCGCGTGGGCATTACCGCGTGACGTGCTCAGTTTGCTGAGCTCTTTGTCGAGGCGTGCATCTTCGCCAAACTGAGCGAGCTCATCGAAGTAGCTCTGATCGCCAAAGTCGAAGGTGCCATGCTTGAAGGGACGTGAGAGCAGCTCAACGGATTCCCTGAACAAAGCAGCTAGCTTATCCTTCTCATGGGGTTTGTCAGTATCGAGCAATAAGCCGATCTTACTGAGAGCATTTCGGAATGTGGTGTCATCGTTGAGCACATCAGGATCCATCAGGGCGAAGTAGTCTTTGTAAAAACCTTCCTCCAGAGACTTGGTGCAGCCAAAATCGAGCACCCAGAGCTCGTCGTCATGAACCTTGAAGTTTCCGGGATGTGGATCAGCATGAAACAAACGCAGCTCGTGAATCTGATGGTGATAGAAATCCCATAAGGCCTGAGCGAGTTTTTGCTTCAGCTCTTGAGGTGCATCAGACTCGGCAAAGGTGTCGAGCTGCACGCCATGGATCCACTCCATGGTAAGAATACGTTTGCTGCTGAGGTCGGGGAAATATTCGGGGAAACGGGTGTGGGCGAGGTGCTTTGATTTGGCAGCTAAGTCTTGAGAGCGTTCTAGCTCGAGGTGGTAGTCGGTCTCTTCGAGTAGACGTTCCTCGACTTCCTGCATGTATGGTTCGATCGCCTTAGAGTCCAACTGGAAGATCCTAGTGGCGATGGGTTTGACGATGGCGAGATCAGATTTGAGGCTGTCAGCGACACCTGGATACTGAATTTTGACCGCGTATTTTTTCCCTTTGATCTCTGCTTGGTGAACCTGACCAATGGAAGCCCCCGAGGCGGCTTTGGTAGTGAACGACTCAAAGATCTCATTGGGTCGCTTACCAAGCTCCTTCATGAAGGTGTTCACCACCAGAGGGTAGGTGAGGGGAGGAGCGTTGTATTGCGCTTGGGCAAATTGATCAGCGTATTGGTCGGGCACCATATTGCGATCCATGCTCAGCATTTGCGCGAGTTTCAGTGGACCTCCCTTAAGCTTGCTGAAGGTATCATAGGTTTGACGTGCCGTGACCTCATGGAACTCCGTCTTGTCATCGTTGCCGGTGATCGTTTTCCTCGCTTTATATTTGAGGTAATTAACCCCAACTTGAATACCAGTTTGCGCAAGCTTGCTGGCACGCCCAATTTTATTTTTGGGGATTTTGGTCTGCTCTTTCATTGAGCTTAGGATCCTGGAAGGGTGAAGCGACGCATCAGGAACCTACCAAGATCAAACGCTGAATCCAAGGTGCCCGAGCGGGCCATGTCAGCGCTAAATCGAACACTCTTTTCAATCAGAGCGTCAGTATCTTGAAACTCAGGAGATTGATCCTTGCGGTGGAATTCGATAATACTGCGGAACTGCTCGAAGAGGAGCTCGGGGTATTTTTCACTGACCTTTTTACGGTTCGCAATGGATCCATCCTCGATACCCTGCTCAATAATCTCCTTAGCAAATTCAATAAAGCGATGGCGCATCGGTTTGAGTGTCTTGCTGCATCCTGGGCGAGGGAAAAACTCAACCAAACGTGATCTGTTTTTCTGGGAGTGGACAAAAAACGTGAAGAAAAAAGCGAGCATCTTCTGGTCACCTGGGTAGTTGGCATAATCCTCATCTTCGTGCAGCACCTTGATGGTCTCCTCAACTAAGCGATCCCAATAGCCGGACTCGAGAGCATCAAAGCTGGCAGCGTGTTTGTAGAACTCGGCCTCCTCCATGCCGATCTCCTCGGTGAAGGCGTAAACACTACTTGGCCTTTTCCCCTTGGTCAGCAGCACATGCCAATACTGCTTCTCGAGCTCTTCTCTGGGGTTCTTTTTTGAAGTCGACTTAGCCATTGCACCCTTACTTAGAACCGAGTGATAAGTCAGTCAAATGGTAATTACGTTATAATCTTCTTGCTAGAAGTGTTCATTAGATTACCCTGTTCGCATGAATACTCTTAAGAAGTTGGAGATATTGGCGGACGCGGCCAAGTATGATGCCTCCTGTGCCAGCTCGGGTGCAGCGCGGAAGGATTCCACTGGGGGTAAAGGGGTTGGGTCCACTGGTGGAACGGGTATTTGTCACTCCTATGCTCCTGATGGCCGCTGCATCTCCTTGCTTAAGGTCTTGCTGACCAATGTCTGCCTGTATGATTGTCACTACTGCATTAACCGCCGCTCCAGTAACGTGCAGAGGGCCAGGTTTACGCCAGAAGAGGTCGTGGAGCTCACCTTGTCATTTTACAAACGAAACTACATCGAGGGTTTGTTTTTGAGTTCGGGCATTATACGCAGCGCTGACTACACCATGGAGCTCGTCATTAGAGTGGCGAAGCTACTGCGCGAGCAGCACCACTTCCGCGGCTACATTCACTTGAAGACGATTCCTGAGGCCTCTTCTGAACTGATTGCAGAAGCCGGCAAGTATGCGGACCGCCTGAGTATTAATGTCGAGCTTCCCAAGCAAGAAAGTCTCAAGAAACTCGCTCCCGAGAAAAACGTCCAGCGGACACGTGAAGCGATGAGCACGATTAACGCGCGCATCACCGAAACCAAAGCCGATCGTAAAGAACTCAGAAAGCGCAGGTCGACTGCCAAAAAGCCGATCTTTGCCACTGGCCAAAGTACCCAGATGATTGTCGGTGCGGATGATTCCAATGACGGTGATTTTCTCGCCAGGGCAGGGGACCTTTATGGTAATTTCAAACTCAATCGGGTGTATTACTCTGCCTTTAGCCCGATTCCGGAACCCTCAGTGATCCTGCCGCTTCAAGCACCGCCGCTGGTGCGAGAACATCGGCTGTATCAAGCGGATTGGTTGATGCGGTTTTATCACTATGGTGTTGATGAGTTAACCACTGCGGATGCGCCCAACCTCGATCTTGATATTGATCCCAAGCTCTCATGGGCGCTGCGTAATAGGCACTCATTCCCGATTGATATTAACCGCGCCCCCCTAGAGATGCTTTACCGTATTCCTGGACTTGGGGTCAGAAATGCTAAGAGAATTGTGCGCCTAAGGCGTCACCACGGAGTTAGTCTTGAGGACTTGATTAAGCTCAGGGTGAATCTGAAAAAGACCATGCCCTTCATGATTTGTGTCAATCATCATCCAGCTCGCTTAGAGCTATCAAGTAGTGATCTACGCGCCAAGTTCGCACCGCCACCGACGCAGCTAGAGATGGATTTTTCAGCAGCGCCAGTGGTGGCTAGCGCGGCAAAAAATATGGTCAAGCAAGCTGGAGCAGAGGCCTTGCATGGCGAATTCTAGAGCTCAAAAAGTAACGATGAAAACTGTATCCATTGAGCCTCATTTCCAAGCATGGCGTAAAGCGGCTCGTGCCTTGTTGGCGGAGCAGTGTCATCCATCAGATGTTCTCTGG
>JAACFN010000182.1 GCA_009937455.1 Verrucomicrobiaceae bacterium
ATTACAGGCGATGTGCGCAAATACGCCGAGGAACAAGGTTACACCGCTAAAGAACCCGCCATCGCGGAATAGCCTACCCCTTACGCACATGAAATGCATACTGCGCAAGATCTTGATGTCACTGATAGCAAGCTCACCACCGGTCGCCCTCTCACAAGCACCAAAGGTAGGCGACATCGCTCCGGATTTTGAACTCATGGGCAGCGATGGAGTCATCTACAAGCTGTCTGATTTCATCGGCAAAAAAGCCATCGTCGTCGCCTGGTTCCCCAAGGCCTTCACCGGCGGATGAAAAGCCGAATGCGTGTCGTTCCGTGAGATCGGCAAAGAAATCAAAGCCTATGAGCTCGCCTACTTCACCGCGAGCTGCGACAAGGAGGAAACCAACAAGAAATTTGCAGCTTCCCTAGGGCTAGATTACCCAATCCTGAGTGACCCCACCCGCAAAGCCGCCATCGCTTACGGTCTGGTAAAAGAAAATGCCGTAGGCCTCGGCCGCTTTCCCAAACGTTGGACCTTTTACATCGGCAAAGACGGCAAAATCCTTGCGATTGATAAAAATGTCAAATTCCGCAACCACGGATCCGACGTCGTCCAAAAGCTCGCTGAGCTGAACATTGATCAAGTGAGATAAACACCGCGAGACTGAAACATTGATTCCGGTAGGGGTGGGTGTGGCGAAATTTTCATAGCCACCCAATAAAAACCCACCTGCTGGGTTCAGGGGGACGGGTTTGAAAAAGCGCAAAGAGCTAGAGGGCAAAGGGAACACTAGCCACGCTTCCTGCGTAGCACACAGCCCATCGCTCCGATAACCAGCAGACCTACGCTTGACGGTTCAGGAACCGCCGCGACAGCTGCGCTGACGCTTGCGACCCGAAAACCTATGATGTCGAACTCGAAGCCCGGGCTGCCGTCATAGAGGTCAGACGACTGCAAGCCGAAGACGTCGCCGCCCCAATCGCCGCCGCGGAGCAACCACGGCATCCCGCATTGTTATCTGATTAACCTCTCCTGAGTTCACAATCCCCAAGTCTTATTTTACCTCATATAGAAAAATAACAAATTTACTCCAATTTTGAAATATCAAGCTGACAAGGACGTAATCATGATACATATTCCCACACTATTTTTTACCGGCTGAAACTGCCACCCTCTCTGCGAACAGAAAATCCACCATGTCTGACAAATCAACCAAGCCCGAGCAATCATCCAAAACAAAGTACTCCGTACCCAATCTGGAGCGTTCCTTCCTCATCATGGAACACCTTGGCCAGTCCTCCGAAGGCTGTACTCTCACCGAACTGGTAAAGCTCACCGGCTTCCCGCAGAACTCGATCTTCCGCATCTGCCGCACCCTCGGTGAGCTCGGCTACCTCAGCTGTAACCAAGAAAACAAGCGCTACCAGCTCACCCAGCGCATTCTCAACCTCGCAGTGGGTGCCGTCGCTCCCGGCAAGAGTATTCTCCCCATCGCCTCCCCCTACCTCAAGCAAATCGCCCAAGAAACTGGCGAGACCTGCTGTCTGGGCACCATCGTGGGCAACAAAGGTGTTGTGCTCTGCGTTGAAGATGGCACCCACCCCTTCCGTTTCTCGATCGATCTCGGCATTTCCTTCCACCTGCACACCTCAGCCCCTGGCAAGGCCATGCTCGCCAATCACCCGGACAAACAATCCATTGTCCAGAATCTTGAGTTCCCCCGCTTTACCGGAGAGACGATCACAAAGCCTGCCGACCTGCTCGAGCACCTTGATGAAGTGAAAGAATGCGGTTACGGTGTTGATCGTGAGGAAGAATTCGCCGGCCAGCACTGCATCGGCTCCGCCATCCGCATCCCTGGTGGAGGCTCGGTCTGCTCCATCTGGATCACCGCACCCAGCTCCCGACTCAAGCTCACCGACTTCCCCCGCGTCGGCCAACTCATCCGCAAAGCCTGCCTCGATATCGAAAGCCAGCTCGAGTATCAATAATACGCACAACATGCTCTCAAAAACACCAGTTCGTCATCTCTGCCTGTGGCTGCTCGCCATGGTCATGAGTGTGCCCTGCTCCATCGCAGCGGAAAAAACGGACAAACCTTCCAAAAAATACTGGGCCTATCAGAAACCACAAAAACCGGCCGTGCCCAAAGTCGCTGGTAATACCAGCGCCAACCCCATCGACGCCTTTGTCGCCGCCGGACTCCAGGCCAAATCCATCACGCCGAACCCCGCCGCTAAACCCCGTCAGCTACTACGCCGCCTCAGCTATGACCTCACCGGCTTACCTCCCACCCCAGCCCAGTATGATACATTCCTCAACACAGTAGCTGCGGATGACATCGCCGCCGATCACTGGCAGCACACCGTGGATCAATTCCTCGCCTCACCCCACTACGGTGAAAAGTTAGCTTCGCTCTGGCTCGACACCGTTCGTTACGCAGAAACCAACGGCTACGAGCGTGACAGCATCAAACCCCAGATCTGGCGCTACCGTGACTACGTCATCGACTCTTTCAACCAAGATCTACCCTATGACCGCTTCCTCACCGAGCAGCTTGCCGGTGATGAAATCCCCCAGCCTACCTACGCCTCCAGTGTCGCCACGGGTTTTCTTGCCCTGATGCTGCGCGATGATGAACCCGCTGACCGTCCGCAAGCCCACGCAGACATGATCAGTGACATCATCGATGTTACCGGTGAAGCCTTCCTTGGCATGACACTGAACTGCGCCAAGTGCCACGACCACAAGGGCGACCCCATCCTGCAGGCAGACTACTACTCCATGCGCGCCTTTTTCGAGCAGATCCAAGACAGCACTCTTAAAAACATCAAAGCCCACTTCAAGGACCCCTCCAGCAAAGCCAGAAGCGAGGCGACGATCAAAAGTGCCGAGGCAGAAATTGCCAAGCTCTGGACCTCCGTGGATAAAAACAAACTCAACACCCTGGCCACCCCAGCTGCCGATTCCTCACACCAGCAAAAGGCCATCATCCCCTTCGCCTACGACGGCTTCCACGTGTCCTGGCAAGTATCGTACAAAAAACCATCTGACCCCGGCTGGTCATTACCCTCCTTCTCCGGCCAGGGTTTCAAGGAGTCCGGGCTGCCACTGCGTCACGGCAATCCCGGCCCGGAATTCGGTGGTGCTGCCAAACCATGGGACCCCAAGCAACACACCCTCTACCTGCGCAAGGATTTTGGCCTAACTACGATTCCGGAGCGCTTTGTCGTCTACACCCGTGGCACGGCTGAGCGCATCACCGTGCTCATCAATGGCAACACGATCTACTCAGGCCCCGCCCACACAGCCGGCAAGCTACGCTATTACCCGTTCAAGAAGTCAGACATGACCCACCTCACTACGGGCAAAAACACCCTCGGTCTGATCGTGCACTCTCCCAAGCCGCACAAGTATCTCAACCTCGCCGTTTTCCCCCACCTCTTTCACCCCGTCAGCCCAGAGCTCTACGCTGAACACTTCCCCGATGAACTCATCACCCTCTATGGGCAGGACTTCATCCATAAAATCTCTACCCAGAAGCAAGCCATCACCGGTGCGCGCAACCAGATTACCCACAAGGGCGTACCTTACATGACCCAGCTGGAAAATCGCGTTGTGCCCAAGTCCTACATCCACCGCCGTGGCAGCGTGCACGCTCCCGG
>JAACFN010000015.1 GCA_009937455.1 Verrucomicrobiaceae bacterium
GCTGACTTCCGGCTGGATGACAAAGAGGTTTATAAGGAATTTTACGATGCTGATCACCCAGCGCCCGAGCTTCTTGCTGAGGCCGTTTACGGCCTACCTGAGGTTCACCGTGATGCTATATTAAGTGCTCGGCTGGTGGCATCACCCGGATGCTATCCCACAAGCATTAGCCTACCACTCATCCCCCTGCTAAGGGAAAAACTCATCGATCCAACGAGCATCGTCACCTGTTCGATGTCAGGGGTCAGTGGAGCTGGGCGTAATGCGAGCCTGCCTCTCATCTTCTGTGAGGCTAATGAAAGTGTGCGCGCATACTCGGTGCCCAAGCACCGTCACCTATCCGAGATCGAGCAAGAGCTCAGCAAGGCAGCCGGACAACAGGTTGCGATCTCCTTTACCCCTCATCTTGTACCTGTCCACAACGGTATATGCTCGACGACGAGCGCCCAACTCACTGCAGATCCTGATCAGGTGCAACAGGCGCTTGATAGGGCCTATGCTGATGAGTTTTTTGTCAGGCTGCTAGGAAAAGGCGGCTGCGCTGATACTAAAAATGTAACTGGCACTAACTTTATCGATATTGGCTGGGATTATGATTCACGCACTGGACGTGTGCTTCTGCTCAGTGCTGAGGATAATCTTGGCAAGGGAGCCGCCGGACAGGCAATCCAGAATTTCAACCTCATCTGTGCATTTCCTGAAACTGCCGGGTTGCAAAATTTTTGAAATCCGATCAGGGTCTTAAATTGTCATGCCCCCTAACGCTAACATCAAGAGAATCAAACGAGGAGTCTGCGCTCCGAGAGGGTTTGTTGCATCTGCTGTTAGTGCTGGTATTAAAAATCCAGACGACCCTCGTCTTGACCTTGCCCTGATCTACTCCAAGCACCCATGCAGTGCCGCCGGCACCTTCACCACCAACCGGGTCAAAGCGGCTCCTGTTAAGGTATCTCAAGCTTATTTAAAAGCCGACAAGGTGCAGGCCATTGTTGCCAATAGTGGCAATGCTAATGCCTGTACCGGTGTTGAAGGCATCAGCGATGCCCGCAAGACATGCAAACTTGTGGCCCAAGAGCTGGGGCTGCGTCAGCGACAAATTGCGATCTGTTCAACCGGAGTCATTGGCCTTCCGATGCCGATGATGCGCATCGAACCAAAAATAGGAGAGCTTGTCACAGGCCTTGATACCAACAAAGGTGAGGATGTCGCACACGCCATCATGACCAGCGATACCTGCAAAAAGGAAATCGCTGTTTCTCTTGAAATAGGCGGCCATCGAGTCCGCATCGGCGCATGTGCCAAAGGCGCGGGCATGATCTGTCCAAGCATGGCTACGATGCTCTGCTTCGTCACCACCGATGCCAAAATCAGTCCCTCATGCTTCCAAAAATCACTGCTTGAAGCGGTCGACACCTCTTTTAACCGAATCACCATTGATGGTGATATGAGCACTAATGATACGGTAATTGGCTTGGCCAATGGCCAGAGCGGCATGCCCAGCATCAAACGCAACAGTAAAGAATGCCGACTGTTCCGCGAGGCACTAGCCTATGTGATGCTAGAAATGGCTCAGGCCTTAGTCCGAGATGGCGAACGCGTGACCAAGTTTGTCACCGTTGAGGTCAAAGGTGCCCGCACCTACCTCGACGCGTGCAAGGTAGCCGAAGCCGTTGCTAACTCAGCTCTCGTTAAAAGCTCATGGAATGGAAATGACCCAAACTGGGGGCGCATCATCCACGCGGTGGGTTACTCCCGCGCCATGGTCCGTGAAGAGCTCATTGATATCCACATCAATGGCAAAGCTGCCTGCCTTGGAGGCTTGCAAGCCACAACCTCGATGGATGTCCTTCGTAAAATCGTTGCCAAAGATGCTTTCACCATCACCATCAACCTTCACCTCGGCAAGGCGGAGTACGAAGTCTACTCAAGTGATCTCTCCCCCGAGTATATCGACTTTAATCGCTCTGAGTATGCCTACTGGAAACAAGCCCGTAAGGACGGCTTAACCTAGGATCTCCTTACAAGCCCGATCACATTCTGGTTTCTTCTTTGGTCGAACGCAGACGAATTGTTTTAGTGCGCAGGTCATGATGAGCTTCCACAAAACGCACTGTCTTGCTTTTGATGCGCATCAAAACTGAGTGGGTCACGGCCGTCTTACCCTCAATGTGCACCCCCTGCAGTAAAGGACTCGCACTGATGCCTGTGGCACAAAACAGGATGTTGTTACCCGCAGCCAAGTCCTTAGATCTGTAAATACGGTCAAGCTGATCGCCCCAACCATCTTTGATAAGCTGTTGCTTCTCAGCCTCATCTGCTGGCCATATTTTGGCTTGCTGACCACCACCGAGACATCTCAGACCAGCTGCAGAAAGCACTGCCTCCGGAGCCCCGCCGATACCGGCATAAAGATCCACATCCGTGCTCGGTAATGATGGCGCCATAGCAGCGGTGATATCACCATCTGCTATCATGCGCAGCTTGCTGCCAAGACTTCTGACCTGTTCGATAATATACTCATTCCGTGGCCGATCCAAAACCATCACGGTGACATCGCGCACGTTTTTGCCGAGTAGCTTAGCGGAAACCTTAATGACTTCTGAAATGGGTGCATCCACACTGATTGGTAGCGAAGGATCTTTGATCCAAGCCTGCCTGACCACTTCAGGATAGGATAGCTTGTTCATATAAAATGCTGGGATTTCCTGCAGTGCACATTCTTCCCCCTCTTCTGGAATGGCGGCCGCAATACAGCTGATAGAGTTAGGCATTCCTTTAGAAACATTGGTCGTGCCATCCACCGGATCAAGTGCCACATCAAAACGGGGGCTACCCTCAAGCCAGGTGCCTACTTTTTCCCCGATAAACAAACCGGGCGCCTCATCCTTAATTCCCTCGCCAATAACTATTTCCCCGCGGATGTCCATCAGATCAAACATTCCTCGGATCGCATCACATGCTGCAAAATCAGCCGCCTCCTTATCTCCGCGCCCCATCCAATGGGAGCTGTGCAGCGCCGCATTTTCGGTGGCCCTCAGAAATTCAAGTTCAATGACGCGTTCTTCATCTTTGTGCATTAAAAATCCATAAACTAAAAGAACCTCTATGTCACCGATAAGAATCAATAAATTACCTGATGCCCAAATGAACAGAATCTTTCCATCACTCGCTCCTTGACTCAGCGTGGCGTATTCATGATTCTTACCAGCAGCACTATGAGTATCTCCCACAATGCCCGTTCCTTTAAGCGAGTAATTTTAAAGCTCAGTGGCGAAGCCCTGAGAGAGCCGGGCAGCCAAGACAATATCTCTCCAGAAATTGTCGAACGCGTTGCCAAAGAAATCAGCAAAAGCGCGGCCAGTGGCATTGAAATTGGAGTCGTCTGTGGTGGTGGTAACTTCTGGCGTGGCGCCAGTGCCAGCGCCCGTGGTATGGACCGAGCCACTGCTGACTACGTAGGCATGATGGCAACGGTCATGAATGCTCTTGCACTCCAAAGCGCGCTCGAAGCTGAAGGGGTAAAGTGCGTTGTCCAGTCTGCCATCGAAATGAAAAACGTGGCTGAACCCTTTATTCGCCGCAAGGCCAACCGATTGCTCAGTGAGGGAAATGTCGTGATTTTTGCCGCCGGCACAGGCAGCCCATTTTTCTCCACAGACACAACCTCAGCCTTACGAGCCAGCGAGACCGGAGCCGATGCTATCATGAAGGCCACCATGGTCGATGGCGTCTATTGTTCCGACCCCAAGAAGAATCCTGATGCTGTGCGCTACGAGACCGTTACCTTCCAAGACTGTCTCAGCAAAAATCTGAAGGTGATGGATTCTACTGCATTCACCCTTTGTATGGACAACGACATTCCCATCATTGTCTTTGATATCGGCGGTAATGGCAATATCACCAAGGCCCTGTCTGGAGCTGATATTGGTACCATTGTTTACAAAGGCTAGATAATCTCAATATACATCATCTAATATTCAAAACTCTAACTATGGAACCAAACGAAGCACTTAAAAACACGCAGGAAAGCATGCAGAAGGCGGTCGAGTACGCCGTTCACGAATTTGCCGCGATCCGCACAGGAAAGGCCAGCCCCGCTCTCGTCGAGAACATTGATGTTAATGTCCCCAGCTATGGCAGTAATATGAAAGTTAAGGCCCTCGCTGTCATTACCGTTCCAGAACCTCGCATGATCATGGTTCAGCCCTTCGATCCCTCAACCACGGGCGACATAGAAAAAGCTATTCTCGAGAGTAACACCGGCCTCAATCCTGCCAATGAAGGCAGGCATCTGCGCATTCCCGTCCCTGAACTCTCCGAGGAGAGACGCCGTGACATGGTTAAAATGGTCAAAACACAAGCCGAAGAAGCTCGTGTGCGCGTGCGCTCATGCCGCAAGAACGGCATGGATTCCGCCAAGAAAATGAAGGCAGACAATACACTCACTGAGGATGGTATGCATGACTACGAGCAGGACATCCAAGACCTCACCGATAAATACATTAAGGAAATCGACGAGCATTTGGCAGCCAAAGAAAAAGAACTGATGACGGTTTAGAAGCCCAACTCTTTACCCTTTAGCCCCAGTCCGTTCATCGTCTGTATTCTAGTTAACCACGTTTTCTGGCTCACCCGCTAGAAATGCGTTAATGTTTTTCGCAACTCCTTCAAGCAAGCTCTTGCGAGCCTCGAGCGACGCCCAGGCCGTGTGTGGTGTGATAATGAGGTTAGGCAAAGACGGGTCCAACAATACGTGATCTTCTGGCGGCGGCTCAGCCGTCAGCACATCGAGACCAGCCCCTGCGATCACACCGGTTTTTAACGCCACGGCCAAGTCTGCTTCATCAATGAGCTGGCCGCGGCCCGTGTTAATGAGAAAAGCACTTGGCTTCATTAGACCGAGTGTCTCACGATTCATCATTTTTTCTGTTCCGGGTGTTAATGGACAGTGCAGCGTTACTGCGTCAGACTTGGAAAAAAACGCATCACGTTGCAAGCGCTCGATTTCCCCTTGCTCGGCTCCATCGCGTGAGAGAGCTACCACATTCATGCCAAATCCTTGAGCCGCCTTGGCAACCGATTTGCCAATAGTTCCGAGCCCGATAATGCCCAAGGTTTTTCCTGCCAAGTCGATCATGGGGTAGTCTAGCCGGGTAAAAATGGGCGACTGAGCCCACCGACTTAACTCACCAGCGTAGCGGTTCATGCCAGTGGCAAGATTAATCAAAAGTCCGAGTGTATGCTGTGTGACACTCGCCGTGGAGTAGCCCGCGACATTACACACCGTGATCCCTGCCGCCTTAGCTGCAGCTAGATCAACACAGTTGGTGCCTGTGGCGGCAATGCAAATAAGCTTCAGATGAGGCGCGTTTTGAAGCGCTGCCGCGTCAATAACTACCTTATTGGTGATAGCAATACTGGCGTGCTGCAGCCGCTCATCAAGCTGATCGGGCGAGGTAACCGGATATGCCTCCAGCTGCCCAAGTGATGCCAGCTGGCCTAGGTCAACGTCCCCTACTGTCGAGGCGTCCAAAAAGCTAATATGGTGCATGCCCATCGTTTTACTGAACAATCCGCCTAATACCAGTGAATGTTTAAGCTTTTACCCCCTCGCGCCCAAACCAGCGGCATCAACACCTCGGCTTAGATAACCGTGCAAATGCTTGTCAACGGCCTCCATATATCCTATCTCCAGTGAATGTCTGCCGAGATGGAACATACAGTCGCCTCAAGTGCCACCCTTGAGGGTACCTCTCTCCACACTGGAGAAAAAGTCAGCCTGACTTTGAAACCTGCTCCCGCGGGACACGGTTTCAAGTTTCGCCGTGTCGACCTTGATGACCAGCCCTTTATCGATGCTGATGTCGCCAAGGTGCAAACCGTCGAACGAGCCACAACCTTAGCGGAGGGATCTGTTAAAGTACATACCGTAGAGCACATCCTCTCTGCCCTTTGCGGCATGGGCGTTGATAATGCCCTTATCGAAATGGATGCCAACGAACCCCCTATCGGAGACGGTTCTTCCAAGCCCTACGTAGAGCTTATTAAGCAAGCCGGCATCGTGGCTCAGGACAAATACCGTAGAGTCTATGAAATTCGTGAGCCGATTCACATGGAGACCAAAGACGGGTCATTAATCACCATCGTCCCAGATAAAAAATTCCGTGTTTCCTGCACCAATATCGGACCGGAAGGTCGCTTCACACAGTATTTCTCGAGTGAGGTAACCCCCGAGCTCTACGAGACTGAAATCGCGCCTGCGCGCACCTTTGTGTATTACGAAGATGTTAAGCCACTGCTCGACAAGGGACTCATCAAGGGTGGCAGTTTAGAAAATGCCGTCGTCGTGCGTGGTGAAGAGGTCATGAGCAAAGAGCCTATGCGCTTTAGCAACGAGTTCGCCCGCCACAAAGCACTCGATGTCATCGGCGACCTCATGCTTAGCGGCAAACGCATCATGGGCCACGTGATCTGCGTCCGACCCGGTCACGGGCCAAACACGCAAATGGCAGCTACTCTGAAAGCAGAATACCTCCGCATGCGCACGATGGTGCCACCGTTGAAAATCCCCGAAGGTGAAGGTGTGCTCGACATCAATGAGGTCATGCAAATCCTGCCACACCGCTATCCTTTCCTCATGCTTGACCGCGTGGTCGACTTCGAGGGAGACAGCAAGTGCACTGGCGTCAAAAATGTCACCATCAACGAACCCTACTTCCAAGGGCACTTCCCGGGTCACCCCGTGATGCCAGGAGTGCTTCAGGTGGAAGCCATGGCACAAGTCGCCTCAATTTTGCTGCTACGCAAACCTGAGAACCAAGGTAAAATTGGCTACTTCATGAGCGTTGATAAGGTCAAATGGCGCCGGCCAGTATTACCTGGTGACACACTCTTCATTGAGGCAGAAATCCTCAAGGTACGCCGCAATATTGGCTCTGCTGTTTGCCGCTGTATTGTTAATGGCGAAGTCGCATCCTCAGGCGAACTCAAATTCGCACTGATCGATAACTAAGCTCACGCTCCGCAAATAGCGCCTCCATGTCAGATTCACTGATTCATCCGACTGCGGTCATTGACCCATCAGCTCAGCTTGCTGATGGAGTTGAGATTGGGCCCTACTCGGTGGTGGGCGCCAACGTCAATATTGGTGCCGGCAGTGTATTAAAATCACATGTCGTTATTGAGGGCTACACCACAATTGGTGAGAACAATACCTTCTTCCCATTCTCAGCAATCGGCCAGATCACCCAAGATCTTAAATACGTCGGCGAGCCCACTGCCTTGCTCATCGGTGATCACAATACCTTCCGCGAGAATACCACCATCCACCGAGGCACCACTGAAGAGGTTCCTACGCGTATTGGCAGCCACAACCTATTCCTGTCCTACTCACACGTAGCTCACGATTGTCAGGTAGGTAATCACTGTATTTTATCAAACAATGGTACACTTGGCGGACATTGTTCAGTGGGAGATCATGCTATCATTTCAGGCTTATCCGGAGCCCATCAGTTTTGTCGAATTGGTGAACATTCCCTCGTAGGAGGCTGCACAAAGATTGTCCAGGATGTCCCACCATTCACTATTGTTGACGGCAGCCCGGCAGCCGTCCGAGGTCTCAACTTGGTCGGTTTACAGCGACGTGGTTTTGACGAAACAACACGGCGCGCATTAAAGCGTGCCTATAAAAAGCTCTTCCTGAGTAAAAAAGTTAATCTTGCTCAGCTCACCGAAGAGTTGGCAGAGTCAGAGTTGGCAGAGGATGTCAATGTTGCCAGACTGGTTGACTTCATCCGCAGCAGTGAGCGCGGTGTGATTCGTTAAGCTTGCTGCTCGAGTGCCTCTGGAGCCACTCACTACATACAGCTCTCTGTTTGATGGGCGATTTGATGATGCGCTCAAACAAAAAAGCCCCCCAGCGCATTACTGTGCTGGAGAGCTTCTACTATGAACAAATGACAATGTTTACTGGCAAGCCTCACACTCACCGCCGTTAATCATGGCGTCGATACTGCACGCCTGCTGCTCGGCAGCGGTGTATTCTTTTTTCTGCTCGCTGACTGCACCCGCTACAGCCGTTGCTCCTGCTGCGCCTCGAGCTTCTTTCTTCACCGAAATCGTAGACTTCTCAATATTAGAAGCCTGCAGGGTGCGGAGATAATACGTGGTTTTCAAGCCAGTGTGCCAAGCATGACGATACATATGAGAGAGCGTCTTCATCTCTGGCTCAGCCAAGAAGAGGTTTACACTCTGAGACTGATCAATCCATTTCTGTCTGCGCGCAGCAGCATCAATGATTGCTTTGTAACCAACACTGAAGACCGTTTGGTGCTTCTCTTTTAGGCTTTCAGGAATGTCTTCAATATCGCCAAGCTCACCGTCAAAGTACTTGAGCTGATCAAGCATGTCCTGATCCCAAAGACCCTCTTTTTTCAGGTCATTGACCAGCTCACGGTTAAGCACGATGAAGTCTCCTGAGAGGTTCGACTTCACATAGAGGTTCTTATAGTTGGGCTCGATGCACGGAGTCGTTCCCATGATATTGGAAATCGTCGCCGTTGGTGCGATGGCAAGCACATTAGAGTTACGCATACCGTGCTTGGCGATCTTCTCCCGCAGGTGGGTCCAATCCATTTTTGCACCACGAGGCACATCAATGTCGACACCACGCTCATCTTCAAGAAGGTCAACCGTATCTTGAGGAAGAATACCTCGGTCCCACTTAGAACCTTTGTAGCTGGAATACGTTCCCGACTCAGCAGCGAGATCGGAGGAAGCATTGTAAGCGTAGTATGCAATGGCCTCCATGAACTCATCATTGAAATCAATGGCGCCATCAGAGGCGAACGCGAGACCCTTTTTATAGAGTGCGTTTTGCAGACCCATGACACCCATGCCGATCGGGCGGTGACGGCTGTTCGCAGTCTTCGCAGCTTCGGTAGGGTAAAAGTTAATATCGATAACGTTATCAAGGGCACGGATAGCAACGGTAATCGTTTCTTTCAGCATCTCGTGATCGAGCGAGCCGTCAGGCGTGATGTGTGTATCGAGTACGACAGATCCCAGGTTACATACCGCAGTCTCCTCATCAGAGGTGTTGAGTGTAATCTCCGTGCACAGGTTGCTGGAGTGAATCACACCGCAATGATCTTGTGGGCTGCGCAGGTTACATGGATCTTTGAAAGTAATCCATGGGTGACCAGTTTCGAAGATCATCTTCAGCATGCCTTTCCAAAGTTCAATGGCAGGAACTTTGCGCGTCCAGATCTTACCCTCTTCAGCCATCTTTTCATACTCTTCATAGCGAAGCTCAAATGCCTTACCGTATAAGTCGTGCAGATCCGGTGCCTCATTGGTGCGGAAAAGCGACCAGTCTTGGCGTGCCTCCATACGCTTCATGAAGAGGTCTGGAATCCAGTTGGCCGTATTCATGTCATGACAGCGGCGACGCTCGTCACCGGTGTTTTTACGAAGCTCAAGAAAGTCTTCAATATCGTTGTGCCATGTTTCAAGGTAAGCACAGCCAGAACCGCGGCGCTTGCCACCCTGGTTTACCGCAACGAGTTGGTCGTTGTGCAATTTGAGGAATGGAATAATCCCCTGTGACTCGCCATTAGTGCCTTGGATGTAACCGCCTGTGCCGCGCACAGCAGTCCAGGATCCCCCGAGGCCACCAGCCCATTTACTGAGGTAGGCGTTTTCTGCGATACCACGCTGCATGATCGACTCGATCGAGTCATCAACCTTGTAAAGGTAGCAAGAAGACAGCTGAGAATGAAGTGTGCCTGAGTTAAACAAAGTCGGGGTGCTCGAGCAAAAGCGGCGGCCTTTGTAGAGATTGTAGAGGCGGATTGCCCAGTCTTCACGATTTTCTTTCTCTGCTCGGAAAAGTCCCATGGCAACACGCATCCAGAAAAACTGCGGCGTCTCGAGACGGCGTTGTTTGTCTCCGGTTTTGTCGACAATAAGGTAGCGGTCATAAAGCGTCTGCACACCGAGATAATCAAAATCCAGGTCAGCTGTTGGGTCCAGTGCGTCAGCAAGTTTTTCTATATCGTACTGAGCAACGACATCAGGCGAAATACGTTTGATCTTGATGCCATAGGCAAGATATTTACTGAAGTGTTCGCGATGGGCCACTTTAAGGGCACGAATACCATCGCTGAGGATGTTCCAGTCAAGTACCTCCTCGTAGATATAGCTCAGCAGGATACGACCAGCAAACTTTGCAAAGTCGGCATCGCGCTCGATGAGTGACTTGGCGTTAAGAATAACCGTGGACTTGAGCGCTTCACGAGAGATCTCAGCTCCTATGGAGCGGCGTAGTTCTTGCTCAATCTCCTGCTCACTAATACAAAGAGTAAGACCAATGGAAGCGAACGTGATACGCTTCTTGAGTTCACTACCATCCCAGAACTCAGTGCTTCCGTCTTGCTCGGTGACAACCACCATGGATTCCTGGTTAGGATCCTCAGCTGGCTCTTCGTCGATGCGCATTTGCGCACGTTTAGCACGATAAAGAATATAAGCTTCTGCGGCCTTAAAGTAGCCTTGGCGCATGAGTTCCTCTTGGACAAGGTCCTGCACATTCTCAATGTGCGCAAAAGCAGATTCTCCACCCCGTATGCTCTCAGTGACACCATGAGCAACCCGCACCGCGGCTTCCGGATCTTCTTTAATGGAAAGGAATGCCTTTCTGACTGCGATCTCAATCTTGGTCTGGCTCCATGGAACGACATTGCCATTACGGCGAATCAGCCTGACGGGCATTGTTTGTGGCTCCTCGGAAACAATCACCTCACCGTTTTTCTCTAAGGAACGTGAGAACACGAGCGACTTTGCAACATCGTGAGCATCGTTCTCAATGAGGGCTTTCTCAATCAATAGATACAAATCATTACGGGATAGGCGCAGCTGGCCACCATCGCGAACTTGCTCCGTAAGAGATCTAGAAACACTTTGAGCAACATTGGATACGAAGTTACGGTTTTCGTCGTTGAAGATCTTATCCTGTTGCTCTTGGCGAGAAATGAGAAGGTCAGTGAGAGCACTACCAATCGTATCTGCTACTTTAGCAAGAGACAATTCCTCTTCCTGTGTTCCGCGAGTGACGAGTATTTGAGGAACGCGGTCTGCCGTTTGATCACCGAGCACGGCGCGCCAATCAAAGCAGCCACTATTATCAGTGGATGCGGCACGGTCAGTGATGACTTTTTTAAGGGCGAGGTCTTCTTCTAAAGAGATGGAGCGATACATGGGCGCAGGTTATTCTATGGTGTTTTTGAGTTTAATTAAAATGGTGATTGAGAAATCGGAGAGAAATTGATCACAAGCCGACGGCGCCGGCCTGATCAGAAAAAAGCAGATGGTTTATAGTTCGTCGTCGTCGATGTTTCCGAGTGCCGTTGATTTTTGGTACTCTGTGACGCGACCTTCGAAGAAGTTTTGTTCCTTCTTAATATCCATCATTTCTGCGAGCCATGGGAATGGGTTTTCCACACCACCCTTAAGAGGCTCGAGGCCACTAGTCTCTAGACGGCGATCAGCAATAAAATCAATATATTGCTCAAAGTCTTCTAGGTTGAGACCAATCGAGGAAACAGGCAGGCAATCGCGAATGAAGTTTTTCTCGAGCTTGATTGCCTCTGCCATGGTTTCGCGCAATTCATTCTTGAACTCGTCTGTCCAAATCTCAGGGTTCTCACTAACAAGATCGATGAGTAGGTTGCGCAAAAGCTTAATATGATTGGATTCGTCACGTAGGGTGTAGCGGAACATCTGGCCAATACCGGGGAATTTGTTCTGACGGTAGAGACTGAGGATCATGCCGAACAGCCCATAAAACTGGGTGCCTTCCATGCACTGACCAAAGATGAAGATATTCCGGGCAAGCGCCTGCTTATTTTCGACAAGCGACATGTCCATATCGCGTCGCAGTGATCTGCTGTTGGAAACAACGAAGTTTGTTTTCTCCTGCACCGTTTGCACACCCTCAAAGATGGCTTCACATTCATGCGGATTAAGTCCTAGAGATGACACCATGTAGACAAGTGAATCAGCATGGATATTTTCCTCATGGGCGTGACGGCGGAAAACGAGCTCAAGCTCTGGAGCCGTAACCTGGTCACGAATGACGTGAATCATATTGTCTCCTACGATGCCCTCAGCAGCAGAAAAATAGCCGATACCCATCTTAATGATCCAGCGCTCAGCATCGGATACTTCATCAGAACGCCACTGCTCGACGTCCTTCTGCATGGGAATATCTTCCGGCTCCCAGTGGTTGGCACGCATGTCTGAGTAGATATCCCATGCCCATGGGTACTTGAGTGGCAAGAGACCAAAACCACTGATCTTATCACCCCCAATCACACGTTTGGAGTCTAGGTTCTTTTGGGCTTTGGCTTCTTCTAGCGGAATTGTTAAATCATCGAGTTGAGCATTCATTAGTTCTAGGGTGTTGGTTGTTAGTGGGAGATGGTCAGAGATTAATTGTCGGTTGTCGTTTTGATAAGGGCTATTGACTCTCAAGCATGTCGAGTGCCAATTGGGACGCCATCTTAGAGGTCGTCGTCCTCGAAACTTGTGGCGAGCGAAGCGCTGCTGGCATGAGCAACCTGCGCCGCGGAGAGGTGAATTTGCTCATCAAGCCATGGGAAGGGGCTTGTGGCGTGATGGAATTGACGTGGCAGGCCACAGGCAGCGAGTCGATTGTCTGCCAAGTATTCTAAGTAAGTATTGAGAGATTCGAGATCGAGGCCAGCGGCGGCAACGGGCAGCGAAGCAGCGAGGTCTTGCTCCATTTTTACCGCTTTCAGCATGTAATCAACGAGCTCTTGCTGAAACGATGTCGTCCACACATCTGAATTTTCTTCGATGAGTTCATTGATCAGCTTGTCGAACAAGCTAATGCGGAAGGCAACGTCTCTGAGCAACTTGCTGAATATCTTACCCGTTCCAGGAATCTTGTTTTGCGTGGCTAAAGAGAAGATGGATGCCCACAGGGAAAAGTGCTGAGTTCCTTCCATGCAGTGAGTCATTAAGAAGATATTGCGGACAATCGCCTGCTTATTTTCTAAGATGGTTGTATCTGTATCGCGATCGATCGGACTGAGGTGATCGACCATGAATTGCTGCTTGGCTGCCATGGCGGGCGTGTTTGCTAGAGCCGAGCATTCCATCGGGTTAATGGAAAGAGAGCCGTGCAGATAGACAAGAATATCACTGCGTGTGTTCTCCTCGTGAACGAAGCGGCCAAAGACGAGCTTGAGCTCAGGGGCAGTCACCAAATCGCGTATGGTGTAGATGCCGCTGGATTGAGAAATTTCTTGGGACTTGGCAAAAGCACCCAAGGCCACCTTACATAGCATTTGGCAAGGCTCATCCATCTGAGCCCACTGCACGATATCTGTTTGGAGTGAAGTCTCGCCAGGCTCCCAGTGAGAGTTCTTCATTTCCTTGTAGAGGGAGTAGGCCCACGTGTATTTCAATGGCAGGATGTTGAAAAACATCGAGTTACGGCCGTTGATCACTTTTTTGGCCGAGTAGGCGTCCTCTGCTTTTTCGCGGTCTAGGATAAATGTACGCTCGCCAAGTTTGATGCTAATTGTGTCTGCCATTACAGTAAGGGTTGAGTTGTGAAAAAATTGTTTACCTAGAAAGGATAGTAAGAAGAGTGTTTAAGGGAATGTTACGGAGAGTATTTCGTTGGAAATTTGACGTGATTTTGGTGCTGGCCGCTAAGTCACTGTAGCTTAACAAAAAAGGTTTTATGGTTGATTGAATCTACTTAGGACCTACTTCGGATCTGCTTGGATTAGCTCATTTTGAGTTCATTTGACTTAACTCTCGTGTGCGCACTTCGTTACCGGACAGCTTCGTAATCATGCTCGAGAATGACCGTTTTAGTCAATGAGATTTTGCTCATATAGTATCCACAAATTATTAACAATACAACATGTTGTGGTTT
>JAACFN010000016.1 GCA_009937455.1 Verrucomicrobiaceae bacterium
TCAGCACCAGGAAGCGCGCAAGGAACTTTATCCCCTACCGAGTAGTTCTGTGCACCACAAACAATCTGCCGTAGCTCTCCCTCGCCGGCATCTACCATACAGACCTTCAATTTATCGGCATCGGGATGTTTTTCAGCAGACTTAACCTGCGCGACAACGACTTTATCAGATGGCACTCCTTTTTGAGAGATCCCCTCAACCTCAACTCCAGCAAAGGTAAGCAGGTCATCAATATCCTGTAAGGACATGTGATCAAGGTCGAGATGGTCTTTGAGCCAGTTGAGTGAGACGTTCATGAATTAGGGTTGCCCGTTATGATTGATGCGCACAGATGGATTGCGCGTGGGCGTTTTGACCATAGAATAGCGGTTTTTTACAGTCTTTTTTCCAATACCATTGAGCAAAACAGAAAAGACGATAGGCTGGAGATATTTTTGCTTAGATCAAGGCGGAGTGAAGGAGTGGTGTGGGCACCACGACTGAGCGACAACGCCGAGTTTAGCAAAAAGATCCCAGCTTTCTTTTTATGCGAAGCCAAGTCTCACAATCTAAAAAAGAACCAATCGTCTTTTCTGTTTTGGGAGGTGGTATAGGATGAAAAACCCCAAGGGCTGTGAGGCTCCTTGGGGTTGATCAGTTGATTTGTTATTCGCCTAAATGTTGCGGCGCTTACGCTTGAGCTTAAGCTTAGCCATGGACTGGGCGATCATGCCCTGAAGGTGTGCAATTTCCTCAGCGTTGTGGTCATGCTTGAGACCGTGCAGGGCATCTTCCGCACTCTTAACGGCGGCTTCAACAGCAGCTTCATCAATGTCCTCCTCACCCAATGCCATATCGGTGAGAACACTGACTTTTTCTTGGGTAACTTCAGCAAAACCGCTACCGATGGCAAGTTCGTGAACTTCTCCATCCTTACGATAGCGCAACTCACCAGCCTTCAATGAGGTGACGAGTGCTGCGTGCATTTCAAGCACACCCATCTCACCTTCCTCGCCGGGGAGATAAACATCTTCAACGGTGTCAGAGAAGATCTTCTTCTCAGGAGTGACTATTTCGAGGTGGAGCATGGGCGATAAGAATTAAGAATGAGCGATTGGCTATAAAGAGCAATGTGTCGCTGGATGAGCGATGCCGTTTACTTGCTAACGAGGTCAACCGTATCGAGGCCGCCCTTCATGTAGAAGTTGGACTCAGGAACGCTATCGTGTTTTCCTTCGAGAATTTCATCGAAGCCTTTAACCGTGTCCTCAATGGAGACGTATTCACCTTTGGTGCCGGTGAAGATCTCAGCCACGTGGAATGGCTGGGAAAGGAAACGCTGAATCTTACGAGCGCGGAACACGATGAGCTTGTCCTCATCGGAAAGTTCGTCCATGCCGAGAATGGCGATGATGTCCTGAAGGTCCTTGTAGCGCTGCAGCACGTTCTGAACGCCACGTGCAACACGATAGTGCTCCTCACCAACGATCTCAGGAGAGAGCGCGTTGGATACAGATGAAAGTGGATCCACAGCAGGGTAGATACCGAGCTCAGCAAGGGAACGCTCAAGCACGACAGTAGAGTCGAGGTGGGCGAAGGTGTTTGCAGGAGCGGGGTCAGTCAAGTCATCCGCAGGAACGTAAACGGCCTGGAAGGAAGTGATGGATCCTTTGTGTGTTGAAGTAATACGCTCTTGGAGCATAGCCATTTCCTCAGAGAGGGTTGGCTGGTAACCCACAGCGGAAGGTGTCCGGCCAAGAAGCGCGGATACCTCAGAACCAGCTTGGGAGAAACGGAATACGTTATCCACGAAAAGCAACACGTCCTGGCCTTCTTCGTCACGGAAGTATTCAGCCATGGCGAGTGCAGAAAGGGCAACACGGAGACGAGCACCCGGAGGCTCGTTCATCTGACCGTATACAAGGGCCACCTTGGATTTGGATAGGTCTTCTTGATTGATAACGCCAGCTTCTGACATCTCTTCGTAAAGGTCGTTACCCTCACGAGTCCGCTCACCCACACCCGCGAAGACGGAGTAACCACCGTGTCCCTTAGCAATGTTGTTAATGAGCTCCATGATAACCACGGTCTTACCAACACCAGCTCCACCGAAGGCTCCCACTTTACCACCCTTCGTGAAGGGGCAAATGAGGTCGATGACTTTAATGCCTGTCTCGAGGATTTCAGCGGATGTTGCTTGATCAACCAGCGCAGGTGCTGGGCGGTGAATGGGATACTTCTTGTCGTGTGTAACAGGCCCACGCTCGTCAACAGCATCGCCGGTAACGTTGAAGATACGACCAAGAACACCGGGCCCAACAGGAACGGAAATAGGTGCGCCAGTATCGGTGATTTCAATACCACGCTTGAGACCATCAGAAGTACTCATGGCAACGGCACGAACCCAGCCGTCACCGAGGTGCTGCTGAACTTCGAGAACGAGTGTGCTTTCTTTGCCGTAAAGTTCATAGGTGACTTCAAGAGCATTATAAATGGCGGGCAGCTTATCTGCTTTGGAGAAATCAGCGTCGATAACGGCGCCAATAACTTGAACGATGGTTCCTTTGTTGGACATAAGTCGAATTGGTGGTTGGTTTGAGATTGGTTAGAAAAATAAATATGTGGAGAGCTCTACTACTCCATTGCCTTCTGCGCGGTCGTGATTTCGAGTAGCTCAGAAGTAATGGCTGCCTGACGGGCTTTGTTGTATTCGAGAGTGAGGTCCTTGACCATCTGCTCTGCGTTGTCAGTGGCAGACTTCATGGCAACCATCCGTGATGAGTGCTCAGAAGCGAGGGACTCAACCAGCATCTGGTAGACCTGGAAGTTGAGGTAAAGAGGAAGCAGGGTATCGAGAACAGCTTCAGGGCTTGGCTCGAAGATGTAGTCGCTAGCGAGTGCCTCTTCCTTATCGGTCTCATTGACTTGATCTTTACCGACACCCTCATAGGCGCGTTTTTCAGCAAGAGTATCAGACTCGATGGTAAGAAGCTGAGTCACCCAAGGATCTTGACGTAAAGTAGTGACAAAATTGGTGAATGCTACTTGGACCTTGTTGTATTCACCACTGAGGAATTTGTCGGTAAGGAACTTAGCAATCGGGCGAGCTTCTGAAAACGGGAGCGGATCGTTAACTTCAAAGTCGGCAACCAGTGTCGCTCCACTCTTAGCAAGTGAAGTGCGCAGTTTGCGTCCCACGGTGACATAGTGAGTGTTTTCATCAGACTCTTCACGGACCTTCTTGAGAAGGTTGGTGTTGAGTCCACCACAGAGACCTTTGTTAGTGCTGATGACCAGCATCAGCGTTTTTCCTCCCTCACGCTTCTCGAGCAGAGGATGAGCATCGCCATCGACGTTCTGCTTAAGGTTCGTGAGAACCTTGTTCAGCTCGTCCGCGTAGTTACGGCCTGCGAGTGCCTGGTCCTGCGCTTTTTTCATTTTAGCGGCAGCAACAAGCTGCATCGCCTTAGTGATTTGCGAGGTGCTTTTGACCGACTTAATACGTCGGCGGATGTCGCGAAGGTTGGCCATGTGTTCGGAGGGCGGGTGTCAGGAATCGGTTGTCAGGGCAATCAGCGAAGCTGATTTACTTCCAGGATGCTTTGAAGTCGGAGAGGGCTTGATTGAGGCCTTCGGTAACAGCATCAGTGAGAGCTTTATCATTAGCAATGAGCTGAAGGAGATCCGCTTTACGGTTAGCAAGATATTCTTCAAGTGCGTTCTGGCACTCCTTAACGCGCTCAACATCGACATCGTCAAAGTGACCATTCTGCATCGACCACAGCACAGCAACCTCGATCTCGAGAGACTTAGGGCTGTATTGATTCTGCTTGAAGAGCTCAACAATACGTTGACCACGGTCAATCTTGGCTTGAGTGGCCTCATCGAGGTCAGAGCCGAAGGCGGCGAAGGCTTGCATTTCGCGGAACTGAGCAAGATCGAGCTTGGTGGTTCCAGAGACTTTCTTGATCGCCTTAGTCTGAGCCGCGGATCCCACACGGGATACGGAAAGACCAACGGAGATCGCAGGACGGATGCCCTGGTAGAAGAGGTCGGTTTCAAGGAAAATCTGACCGTCGGTGATCGAAATCACGTTGGTAGGAATGTAAGCGGAAACGTCACCGGCTTGGGTCTCAATGATCGGCAGAGCCGTCATGGAACCTCCACCTGCTGCATCGGAGAGACGAGCAGAACGCTCAAGAAGTCTGGAGTGAAGATAGAACACATCACCAGGGAATGCCTCACGACCAGATGGGCGGCCAAGAATGAGGGAAACCTGACGGTAAGCAACAGCGTGCTTGGAAAGGTCATCAAACACGATCAGCACGTCCTTACCTTGATCCATCAGATACTCACCAATCGCACAACCGGTGTAAGGCGCGAGGTATTGGTTAGCAGCAGAGTCAGAGGCGGATGCCGCAACAATACAGGTGTTTTCCATGGCGCCAGCTTCTTCAAGTGTCTGCATGGTACGAACGATGTTCGAGCGCTTCTGTCCAACAGCAACGTAAATACAGTAGAGCGGCTTGTGATCCTTCAGACGACCTTCAGCAGCAGCTTTGTTCTGCTGAGCCTGGGCGATAATGGTGTCAACGGCGATGGTGGTCTTACCCGTAGAACGGTCACCAATGATGAGCTCACGCTGACCACGACCGATGGGGATCATGGCGTCAATGGACATGATTCCTGTCTGCACTGGCACGGAAACGGACTTTCGCTGAATGATGCCGGGAGCGATCTTTTCAACTGGATACTGATCGGCGGCTTCGATCTCACCTTTGCCGTCGAGTGGGCGACCGAGGTTATCGACGACGCGGCCGAGCATGTTCTCACCGACAGGAACGGAAAGTAGCTTGCCCGTTGTCTTGCACTCGTCACCTTCTTTAATGTGAAGTGAGTCACCGAGTAGAACGACTCCAACTTCGGCTTCCTCAAGGTTGAGGGCAAGACCAATAAGGCCGCCGGGGAATTCGATCATCTCGTTGAGTGCGACATCACTGAGGCCTTCGACCTTGGCGACACCGTCACCGATGGTGCGGACTGTTCCGACGTTGCTTTTCTGCACCGACGATGAAACGTTGGCGATTTCTTGTTCAAGTTCCTGGAGGATACTGCTCATGGCGTTGTTAGTTTGAAGTTATCAGATTGAATTTTGTAGAGTCTATAAAATGCAGCATTAAAATGCATTAGCGAGGCGATCGAGGCGGGATTGGACGCTGCCGTCCCAAACGTCGTTACCGACGCGGATTTTAACACCGCCGAGAAGTTCAGCATTGGTGTTATAGGTGAAGGAAAGTCCACCGCCATATTGTTCGTTGAGGTTTTTCTCAATTCGGCTGCGGTTTGCGGCGTCGAGCTCGGTGGCGCTTTCGATGAGTGCCTGACGGCTTTTATCATCGAGGCGAACGAGATTAAGCAAGGAGTGCATAATCGCGCGGTAGTCGCGAGGTTTTGCCTCAGCGATTTTTTTGAAAGCTTTACGCATCTTGTCCTCATCGAGGCGTCCTTCCGGTGCACAGAGGCGATAGATCCGGCGGGCGGCGCTGGCTGCATCCTTGGAAACTTTCATGGTGAGTGGTTGGTGATCGGTAAAGGGTGATCAGGCGAATTAGCCTTCGACACTGCTGAGCGCTTCTTCGTTGATGCGCTTCTGGTCGTCGTCGTTAAGAACCTTACCTGTTACAGTGGCAGTGGTTGCGGTGACTAGGCGTCCAAACTCCTTCTTGAGCTCAGCGGTCATCGTCTTGCGCTCAGCCTTGGCGGCTTCTTCGGCTTTGGCGAGAATAGCTTGGGCGGAAGCAATGGCTTCTTGAGCTTTTTTCTCTGTGAGTGATGAGGCGCTCTCTTTGGCCTCATTGATGAGACGAGCGGCGTCTGCATTGGCCTTGTCGATGGCCTCCTGAGTGCGTTGCTCGGAGTCGGCAAGCTGCTGCTCGATACGCTTCAACTTGTCCTCACCCTCAGCAATACGCTTGCGGCGCTGCTCAAGCATTTCCTGAATCGGGGCGAAGGCGAACTTTTTCAACACAAAAAGCACGATGATAAAGTTCACGAGCTGAGCGATGAAGAACGGCCAGTTTACACCAAAAGTCTCGAGGAAGCCAGGAGAGGCTGCTTCGGTTCCGGCTGCTGCGATAATTGAGATCATGGTGAGAAAAAGTTAGGTAGAAAAGATATATCAGGTGCCACCGACTGTGCCGAATGGCACCTGATAAAAGTTGGATTAGATCCGCTGTTACTAAATTATCTCTAAATTAGTACTGAACAGCGAATGCTGCGAGGATGAAGAGACCCTCGATAAGTGCTGCAAGAATAATGGAGATCACGAGAATAGGAGTAGCTGCACCAGGGTTACGACCTGTGGCTTCAGCTGACTTTGATCCGAGGATTCCGATTCCGATTCCACCACCGAGTGCGGCGAGTCCGACTGCAATTGCTTTAAGTGCCATTGTATTAGTTTGTTGGTTTTGTGTTTGTTGGTTTGAGAAAGCCCCCACAGTTTGCCCATGGTCAGACTTTCAAAAGTATTTGTTGTCAAAAGTATTTAGTGTTCTTCGCTGTGGCTGCACATGAGTTTCAGGAACACTGCACAGAGCAGTGTGAATACCAGTGCCTGCACGAGGCCGACGAGAAGTTCCATAAAGTAGAATGGCAAAGCGGGCAGGAAGGCAAAATACTTAGGCACCAGTGCCATCAAGCCCTCAAGAGTCTGCTCGCCACCATAGATATTACCGAAGAGACGGAAGCTGAGCGCTACCGGACGTATGAAAATAGACACGACCTCGAGAATACCAACGAGGAAGAACATGACAATCATGCCGACTTTCATGAAGCCGGTGAATGTGCCCTGCGGGGCGAAGATGTGAGCAAAGAAGTTTTTCACGCCGATCTCGGTGAATGACCAGTAAAGCCAGAGCAAAAAGAAGGTGATCGACATCGCCGCTGTCATGTTCAGGTCAGCATTACCGCCACGAAGGAGTCCCTTGAAGTGGCCGTGTGCATCTGTCGTCCCCATGGTACCAACACCGGGAATGAGGCCGAGGTAGTTGACAACAAGAATCAGCAAGAACGTGGCACCAAAGAACCAGAAGGTGCGTTTGACGAGATGTTCGCCGAGAATATTACCGAAGAAGTCATAGAGCCCTTCGACGAGCCACTCGGCCAAGTTCTGAAGACCACTTGGAATGAGCGCCATTTTCTTAGTGGCCACACGACAGAACGCGACGATAATGAGCGCTGCGAGCCAAACCATGATCATGGAGTTTGAGATCCATGTAAGCCCTGAACCTTCTGTAAAGGGGGATTCTGGATACAAAGGCAACTGATGGCCACCGCCAGCAAAAGCCGCCCCTGGCAACAGAAGCAGGAGAACTGAAATAAAAATGCGCACTGAGAATAGCTGGGCCATGGAAGTGGTTGAAATGGGTGTCTTTACTTAACCGGGCGGAGGGGACATATCTCGCCTACAAATGCTCTGCAAGCCTATTTGTGAAATTTTTCACAATCTTTGCTCGGGCGCCCGCAAGTGACTGCGATGCAATTAGATATAAGCCGCGTATTTGTCAGAAAATTCTGACCACATCTTCCTCTACACCAAAGTCCGCCACCTTCTCGAAGTGACCAGAGCCGATGGCCTGCTCAATGAGGTCTTCTGCAGATATACAAGGGCGCCCCGAATGACGCCTTAACTCAAAGGAAACCGCCTGATCCAGCTCACCAATGCCGTGATAAGTACGGTAGATGACCTCCGTGCATGCAAGCCGGTCGGCAACTCGGAAATCAAACATGAAATCGTACAGCTTGCCTTCATGAGTCAGCCCACGAGACAAGGCCTGCGCTCGCTGCTCCTGCTCCAGCATTGGCCGCAAGACCATAAATGCATCCACATTCAGAGTCTCCTCGATCCGACGCAATAGAACTCCGTCTTTTTTAGCTTCCAGAAAGTGACACTCTTCGGCGCGCAACGGCCCTGCCCCTGAGAGCTGAACCCCCAGCTCGCTGCGTTCTTGTGCGTCTCCTATATATAATGCTGCGTGAGGCCAGTAGCCCGGCAAAAACAGATTACTCATAGCGTCGTCATGACGAGTGATAAGCACATCCCCCGCCCGCAATAGGGGCTTGATTTCGGCGAGCACATCAACCGTGACCCGTTTGCCCTGCCCGTGTGCCTTGACGAAGGGCTGCCTCATTTCAGAAACTACACGACCGCTTAGCTTAAGCAGCTGAAACATGACTTTCTTATATCCAGAAACGTGGCGGCGCTTAAAGGAGTGCAGGCGGTAATGTAATTTTCGTCTTAGATAGGCTTGCTTGCTATTTTGGAAATATTTCGATTCTTCATCAAGAAGCTCAATCAAACCCTTCATGTGCTGATCTCTGCCCAATGCAGCAATATCTTCGGCGTGCAGCTCATAGAACCTGAGCGCAGACAGGAAACGCAACATGCTCCGGTATGAGCCCAGATTTTTATAGACCGCAGTGAAACTCTTCGCAGGAATACCAAAGCGGGGCTCGGCCTCATCGAGCTTTTTCCTAACGACCGAACGGCCAGCCGCCAAATCGACCACAAAAGATGCCGCCCTCATCAACATTGCGGCAGCAAGGAAACCTATGATGAATGCACGGAGCCTATCATCCCAGACCTCCTCGCGCTCCCCCGCCTCGTCCAGTTGATCGATCAGCTCTTGGATACTACCAACAACTTCTAGGAGAGTGGCGCGCAAAGACAGGTAGCGCACAAAAACGTCGCGCAGCCGTTCATCTTCATCGGGCAAAAAATACCCCCTTGCTTGCGCTGCCTCAGCATCCACCAACTCCTGCCGCATTTGATCGCGCACTGGCATAGCAGCAGCAACCGACCTAACAGACATTGCTGCGCGCTCAATGACACTACTTATATGACGCCCGTTCTCCTTCATCATTGATGTTGTGCCATGAGTCACGCTCCTCGTCAATGTCCCATCTACGAGCACTCCTTAGATTCTAACAGTATCTAACAGTCTGCTTTTCCCATGAAATGGGGATTCTCTCTTTTAGGGCAAGTGCCGCCGATCAACCCCAAAGCACCCTCAAGTCAAGCAATCCCTAGGGGAAATTCGTAATTATTTAACTTTACAGAATCAAATCAGAAGGCCATAAGAAGGGCGTTATGAATAAATCCGAACTCGTCGAAGCCGTTCAAAAATCCTTAGGGAACGAAGCAACCAAGCGTTGCGCAGAAGATGCACTTGCAGCTGTCCTTGGCAGCATTGCTAGTGGTGTTAAGAAAGATGGCAAAGTCCAACTCATTGGATTTGGTACATTTGCAGTCAAGAACCGCGCAGCCCGTCAGGGTCGCAACCCGAAGACTGGTGAAGCTATGCAAATTAAAGCCTCCAAGACTGTTGGCTTCAAATGCTCATCCAGCCTGAAAGGCTCCCTGTAAACATTAATCCGAGTTTACACCGTAGAACTACTCTACCGTAAACTCAAACAATCAAGCCCGTGTCATCTAGGTGACACGGGCATTTTTTTGGCTTATTTTTTTGCCTAATGACAGCTCGGCCCATCAAGCGTCCACCTTCATTTATTTTGATGTTTCGCTAAAGAGCATTCCCCCCTAGAATACAAGCATGCTACTACAGATAATGGGACGCCCAGCGCTGTGGCTCACCGACTATCTCGGCCAGCTCATGGGGCTCATCTTCGATATCGGGGAATCTCTGCTCCGGGGCAAACGCAGTTGGCGGCGTGTTTTTGACCAGATTGTTGAAATCGGTTTTAATTCGCAACCTGTGGTCCTAATCACAGGAGCTTTTGTAGGCGCCGTTCTTGCCGCCCAAGGATTATTCCAGCTCAGCGGCTTACAAATGGAGTCCATGGGGGGTGCGCTGGTTAGTGTTGGCATGCTCCGAGAGCTCGGCCCAGTTTTGACAGGCATCATGCTGTCTGGTCGCGTTGGCGCTTCGATGGCAGCAGAAATAGGAACCATGAAGGTCACCGAGCAAGTCGATGCACTGCGATCTATGGGAGTCAACCCTATCGACTACCTAGTGACTCCTCGTTTTCTCGCCATGCTCATATCGGTCCCATTACTTATCACAGAAGCAGCCGCACTTGGCATCGGGGCAGCCTGGATCGTCGGCACACAAACCTTTGGCGTGTCAGAAGCCTGGTGGAGTTACCATACCATGATGCACACAGATCTTGGTGATATTTACATTGCCCTGATCAAAGGCCTTGTCTTTGGCCTCATCATTATTGTCATCTCCTGCCACCAGGGACTGAAGGCTACGCACGGCGCCGTCGGGGTCGGCAAAGGAACAACACGGGCCATGGTTTATTCATCCCTAGCGATCCTTATTACCAATTTTTTCCTGACTATGTTTATGAATATCTTTTTACCGATTGGGCTGGCTAGCTAAGATGCTTGTCTAGGGAAATTTGACAAATCCTCCAGCGCAAGGAATAATAATGTTGCTGACCTATCATATCATCACCATGAAAACTTCATTTCGTATTCTATTGCTTGCATTAGCAGGTGTAGCTGCCGCTACATTTGCAATCCAAGCGCAAACACAAAAACCTATGGCAACCGCAGACAAAGCTCCTGAACAACCACAGAAACCTGTCACTAAAACTGACGCTGAATGGCGCAAACTACTCACCCCCGAACAATACCGCATTGCCCGCCAGTCTGGCACCGAGAGACCTAATGGAGAGGTTTATCAAACCTTTAAAAAACAAGGGGGCGGGACCTACTATTGCATTGGCTGCAATGCCGAGCTTTTTTCCTCAAAGGTAAAATTTGATTCTCACTGTGGCTGGCCATCATTTTATGATCCCTCGAATGCCAAAAACGTAAAAGCCATTCAGGATCCAGATGGCTCACGCACCGAGGTCCGCTGCGCAGTGTGTGATGCTCATCTTGGCCATGTGTTCACAGGAGAGGGATTCAATACCCCGACAGACAAGCGCTATTGCATCAATGGCACCATTCTGAAGTTTGTGCCGGCAGAGGTCAAAAAATCGGAATAAATCTCGCGCTTTTGATCTGACACTTCCACGCCGTCCACGTGGAAACTGTGAGCTATCACAACCATGCCTATTTTTTTGCATTAAAGGGTCTAGACCTTAGAAGCAAAATAATATAAGAATAACACTCCATCTAAAAAACCCATCTCTATGTCAGACCAAGCCCAATCCCAAGAATTAGCTGAATCATATCTCCAAGAGCTCATAGCGAGTAACCCTGAAGACTGGGAAAGCAGAAAAAAGCTAGCCCAGCTCTTGTATAATGAGGGCAAAACCAAGCAGGCTGCTGAGATCGTCTGGGACGCACCTGAAATACCTTCTATCGATCTCGAACTTGGTTTTGCCGCTAAAGTTCTTGGCAAAGGAGCTCCGCAAAAAGCCATTCGTTTGCTCAGCAGCCTACAAGAACTCAATAAAGGAAAGCCGGTTCAAAACCTCGCGATCGCCAATGCCCTACTGCACTACGGTATGGTCATGCAGGCAGCTCGATTTTATGGCGCTGCGTTCGCAGATGACCCCAGTTTAGTTAATCCAGACCTAGAGCACTTTCTGTTGTGGGTGGATGACAAAGAAAAGATCTGGGGTGACTTCAAACAAGACAAACCCAACTTAGCTGAGCTACCGTGGATCAAACGCGATGCCAAAGAAGCTGAATCACTAAAAATGGCATTACAGGGGCATACCACCCCCGTCAAAATACCCAACCTTGCAGAAGTTACGGCAGAAACCGTCATTCACGATATGTATTCTCAATCTGCCCAGCTTAATATGCAGTCAACACCTCCGCCTTCCGTCACCATTCCGATGGACCGCGTCAACCCCAAGGATGTGATCATTGACTCAAAACTAGGTGCCGCACAACCAGTGGCCCCCGGCCAGCAGAACCAGCCAGCACAGCCTATCGGGCAGAGCACAGCTCAGAGCTTACCTCCCTTAACACCATCTGCAAACCCAGCGCCACTGACCCAACCCAAGCCCCTGGCAGCCCCCAAACCTTTGGCAGCCCCTAAACCTCTGGCCCCGCCTAAACCACTTGCCCCACCCAAGCCTCTGGCACCAGCCAGCACATCAAATCCACAGAAAAATCCTGCTCAGTCTACCACGCCCGCTCAGCCTATCACGCCCGCTGCGCCTATCACCCCCGCCGTGCCCGTTTCCCCCGCTGCATCAATACAGCCGCCTCCTGCCGCGACTCCGGTAGTTCTCAGTGCAAACAATCAGTCCCCACCGCCTATACTCAAAGCGCCACAAGCCCCCCCCGTCATACCCGCGGCTCAACAAGTCCCTAGCACACCCACTACTCCCATTACTCCCATTGTAGCTGCCGCTACAACACAAGCCACACCGGCTACCCCCACCTCACCCGCGCCTCCGGCAACAAGCATCCCTTCTCCTGCAAGCCCAGCTGCAATAACGCCACCAGCACCCCCAAGCGCGCCCATTCAAGCTCCTGAGCCAATCACGCCGATCGCCGCAACTCCACTAGCCAGCCCAAATAAGGCGGCGCCTGTTAATGCCCCGACGATCCAAATGCCCAAACCGTTGCAAGATCAGCCGCCAAAACCTGCTATCAGCGCGCCTACCATCCAAGTACCCAAAGAACCCAGCGCTGCAAATCAGGCCCCCATACCAGCTTCCCCGCAGACAGCTTCCCCGCAGACAGCAGCATCCAACGCTCAACCAGCTGCTACCCCTCTCTCTGCCCCCATACCAAGTGAGGCTGACGACGATGGCAGCGTTAAGCCCATCAGACTCAACGCACCTGGCCTCAGCGATACAGGGGCACCTCTTCTTAGACCAGTGAGCACCTCCACTCTCGTTGATGGTAAAATTGTCATCAACAAGCCCTAAGTAGGGAGGCAGCGGCTAATACAGCAGTTAGCCAGACAGCAGGAATCAATACAGTTTCATATTTCCAATATTATTGTATGATACGGCTATTGTATGGTTATTATACGGTATTTTAAAGCTCTTTTCCGGGTGGCAAAATCCTCACATACTGGCATCTTGACTTTCTTGCCAAGCTTGTTAATTCTACATGCATGGAATTACATGATGCTTCGAATGCCCTTTCTGCTTTATCGCAGACATCCCGCCTCGAACTGTTTCGACTCCTCGTCATCTCTGGTGACGATGGCATGCCAGCAGGTCAAATCTCCAGCGAGCTTAATATCCCAAAACCGACTCTCTCTTTTCATCTCAAGGAGCTCAGTACGGCTGGTTTGATTCTTGCTGAGCGTCATGGGCGCTCGATCACTTACAAAATCAATATTGAGGGTATTCGCGAATTGATGGAATTCCTCACCGAGGACTGCTGCCAAGGGCGAGCTGATCTCTGCAACCTCTCGAATAATTCCACAAACACCCTGCCCACCAACTTATTATGAATATCGCCATCAATGGATTCGGCCGCATAGGCCGGCTTGCTTTCCGCGCCGGCTGGGATCACTCAGCACACACGATCAGTGTTATTAACGAACTTCACGGCACGCCTGAGACTGGAGCTCACCTGCTTGAATTTGATACCGTACACGGCAGATGGGCTCGTCAGATCGATCACGATTCATCAAGTATTACCGTCGACGGCCAACAGATCGCATACAGTAATGCTTCGACTCCTGCTGAAATGGATCTCCGCGGAGTGGATATTGTCATCGATGCAACAGGTGCATATCGCACCCCTGAACTACTGCAGCCGTATTTTGACGCGGGAGTTAAAAAAGTTATCGTGGCTGCCCCCGTCAAAGAAGGTGCACTCAACATTGTCATGGGCTGCAACGATAATCTCTATGAGCCGGACAAGCATCATCTACTCACCGCGGCATCATGTACTACCAACTGCATTGCTCCCGTGGTCAAGGTGATCCACGAAAATCTCGGCATCAAACACGGCATGATCACCACCATGCATGACGTCACCAACAC
>JAACFN010000183.1 GCA_009937455.1 Verrucomicrobiaceae bacterium
CTGTCAGGAGTGTGAGTGAAAGCGATTTCAATATCCTTGCCGCGCAGGTGGATCGGTCCATACAGCGCCTCGCCCTCCATCTCTTCCTTCAACAAGTCTAACAAACCATCCTTGGACTTGAATTTCTTGCCGTTGAAAATAATCGCCAAACCAGGATTGAGGTAAGCGTAGTAGCGGCACATCTTCTCGACATACTTATGCTTGAAGCCTGTTTTTGCCGGGAAAATACTACGGTCGACGTCGAAGGCGATACGGGTGCCATTCACCCCTGAGTCCTTGCGCGGTTTTTTCATCTCCTCGACGACTTCCCCCTTACTAAATTCAATCGCCTTAGTCTCCCCCTCTCTCCAGGCCTGGATCTCAAAGAAATTTGATAACGCGTTCACCGCCTTGATACCGACACCATTCAGACCAACCGATTTCTTGAAAGCCTCACTATCATATTTAGCCCCTGTATTGATCTTAGCAGCGCAATCCATCAATTTACCAAGCGGAATACCACGTCCAAAATCCCTCACCTCCACTCGACTATCTTCGTCAATATCGACGGTGATCTCATTGCCGTAGCCCATGACAAACTCGTCAACCGAGTTATCCATGGCTTCTTTGAGCAAGATATAGATGCCGTCATCGGAACTGGTGCCATTGCCAAGTTTACCAATATACATGCCCGGCCGCATGCGGATATGCTCTTTCCAATCGAGGGACTTAATGTCTGCTTCAGTATATGCTGCTGCCATGGGATATTTGGGAGATAACGGGAAAAAAAGGGAAAATAGGAAGAATCACCGGATAAAAACATCCAAATGACTTAGTTAAGATGTCTTAAACGCTACGGGATTGCAACCCTGATTTTCCAACAAAAAACCAAGCATCTCCTCATTGACATCACCGAGCCCCAAACTACCATCCGAGGCAACGGAGAGTGAAGCGTGCCTGGTGGCCGCCGCGGTTTTCAAAACCGTTGAAGGGCTGTTATGGTCTTTGGTTGGTTCGATTCCTTCCCTCTCCGCCATTTAAACCTCACAAGACCGAAACCTCACAAGACCGAAAATCGTCGGCACACCATTCAGCCCTATACTGCCCTTCACCCGCCAAGCAGCCACCGCTAATCTGCTCGTGTTATGAAAATACTGTCCCTGCTTTTGCTGTCGCTTGTCTTGCTTGTGGGTTGTGGTAAAAAAAGCCTTGATGATCCCAAAACCCTTGCTCGGATTCTGGCAGAGGCAACAGATAAATCTAAGCTCACAACACGCTTCAAGAATGGAGAGATTCTGTTTTATGCCCCAAACAGCCGGACACCCTATACAGGCTGGTCTAAGTCGGTGTATTCCAGCGGGCAAGTAAGCGTATTGGTATGAGAACGGAGAGAAGAATGAGGAGTGCAACTTCAAGGACGGCAAGCTGCACGGGCTGACGACAGAGTGGCATAAGAACGGGCAGAAGAGTAGTGAGACCAATTACAAGGACGGCAAGCTGCACGGGCTGTATTCGGAATGGCTAAAAGATGGGAGTATAAATGCTCAAAGCGAGTATCAGGACGGCTCTGAAACGGCCATCCTCATTAGCCGCCTCAAGGCAGGGGCTGCGGAGTGACACCAGCCTCTTGCTGAACCACCGACGCTGGCGGCGCACCATCGCGTAGCTCACTTCACCATTACCACACCCATACGCCACCGCTAATCTGCTAGGGTTGTGAAAATTCTATCACCCATCAAAACGCCCAAAAAACTGGCAGCCTTCTTTTTCTTCGCTAGCAGTAGCGTTCTGATGGCGCAGTCGGGGCGTGCATATGAGTCTGGTGGTGATTTCAGTTCTTTTTTTGAGCCGAAACTGGCAATTCCTGCTCTTATACTAGTTGCCATCTATTATATTCGCCCATTTAAAAATGACGGGAATAAAAGCGTAGTAGAATTATTTAAGGGAATGGACTTTATTGAACGATGTAACTTTCTAGCTAACGCCTTCCTTGTTTACATGCTAGCAGTGCTTGCCGTCGGAATTGCATGGGCGATCTTTAGCGCAATCTTCGGCTAGCCTTTCGCTTCAGTTGGCGCAGCAATCTACGAGCCTGCCAACGCATCCATCTCGGCTTGAGTTTTGCTCTAAATCGGCGGCTTGGGCGAGAGACTCCTCAAGCTCATCAGTCCAATAAAAGACTCCCTTCTCGAGGAAAAGAGCCGGCAGAGAGTATCTCCTCCTCATTTCCTTCCATTGTGAGGCTGTAGGCCTCGATTCAGGCGGGAAATAGACGCGGCGCGCTTCGTCTTCGCTTATAAGGTGCATATTACTGATATTTTGGTTTGGACTGTGGCGACTAAATCAATGCTTAAAAAGCTTTTAGCAGCAAGCGTGCCAATCATAGTGAAGCGCCTCTCAATAGGCTCTCAGCTAGTAATCCTCCCCACTGTACGCCTACCTCCACAAAAGTTATCCACATCGGCACACCTTATTCACATCAACCAACTTATTCACACACATCAACTTATTCACATCAAATGTCGCATTCACACCCTTAAAAATATTCACAAAGCATTAACAATAAACGAATTCTGGCTTTATTTACGCTTACTTATTTATTGAAAACCAAGCTTGTTACCATAGCTAATTCCATCAAAACACATCTATTTGATACCCTAATGAGGAGTAATATGATACTTCAGATCAGTATTTGACGAAACAGTGGCAACCATTAAAAAATCATCCAAACTACGCCAAATGGGCGTGTTGCGCATGCCTATGCCATGGCACCAGGCGGTTGTACGTGAAAATGACGACGATGCCGTGATCCTGCTGCACGGGCTATGGCGCAGCCTCTGGGCAATGGAGCCCATGGCACAATTCCTTCACCAGAATGGCTATCAGAGCATCAATGTCCCCTATCCCTCCTTCCGTAAACCGATGGATGAGCTTGCTGCCCTTATTCATGAAGCCATACAGCTCCATGGCGGCGAGCGGAAGGTTCACTTTGTCACACATTCTCTAGGAGGGGTCCTCGCCCGGAAATTACTCCGCATGATGCCCCCAGATCAGGCTGGGCGCATTGTAATGCTTGCCCCGCCAAATCAAGGCAGTGAAATTATCGACTGGGCGCTACGCTATAAGCCTCCTAGAGGCGCCCCCACTGCCTAATGAGATCGATTCTGCCGTCATTATGGGCAAAAAAAGCCGCATCCCCTTCTTCCGTCGACTCCTCGATAATGACAATGACGGCATTGTCTCGGTCGAACGAGGCAAGATCGAAGGCATGAACGAGTTTCATGTGATGGACGCTGATCACACCTTCATCGCCTCAGACCCGCGTGTCATGGAACTCACCTTGCAGTTTCTCCGTGAGGGTAAAACCGACTGAGATTCTCCTTTTGATTTCCGTCAAACATCTCTAGAACTCGGCCGCACTTGACCTGAGTATCCCAGCAGACAAACGAGCCCGATGAGCAAAGCCGACAAAAAAGAATCCACCGACTTCATTCGTGAAATAATCGCCAAAGATCTGGCGAGCGGAAAACACGACACGGTGATCACCCGATTCCCGCCCGAGCCCAATGGCTACCTGCATATCGGACACGCCAAGGCAATCTGCATCAGCTTTGGCATTGCCGATGAAAACAAAGCGACTAACGCACGCTGCCACTTACGTTTCGATGATACCAATCCCGAAAAGGAAGAAACCGAATATGTCGAAAGCATCAAGAATGACGTGCGCTGGCTTGGATTCGACTGGGGCGACAACCTTTACTTCGCCAGTAATTACTTTGATTTCTTCTATGCCTGTGCCCAGCACCTCATTAACGCTGGCCTTGCCTACGTGGACGAGCAATCTCCTGAGGAGATGAAGAAGAACCGTGGTGATGTTGTCACCCCTGGAACCCCGTCCCCCTTCAGAGATCGCCCAACAGAGGAGAGTCTCACCCGATTCGAGGAGATGAAAGCCGGCCAGCATGCCGATGGGTCGATGGTGCTGCGCGCCAAGATCGATCTCAGCTCATCAAACATGAACATGCGTGACCCGGTAATCTACCGAATCATGCACGCCACTCACCACAATACGGGTGACCAGTGGTGCATCTACCCCATGTATGACTTCGCCCACCCTTTAGAAGATGCCCATGAGCATATCACTCACTCCCTGTGCAGCCTCGAGTTTGAAAACCACCGCCCGCTTTATGATTGGTTTGTGCAGAACTGCCCCGTGCCCTCCACGCCGCGCCAGATTGAGTTTTCCAGATTAAACCTCAGCTACACCGTGATGAGTAAGCGCAAGCTGCTCCAGCTCGTTGAGGAAGGTCATGTCAATGGCTGGGACGATCCTCGCCTACTGACCATCTCAGGAATGCGCCGCCGCGGCTATCCCCCTGCCGCCATCCGTAACTTCTGTCACCGTGGCGGAGTCACTAAGGTCAATAGCGTTACCGATATGGCGATCCTTGAGTCTGAAATCCGAGATGAGCTCAACCGCACCGCCCAGCGTCGCATGGCAGTACTTGACCCCCTTAAGGTAGTCATCACCAACTGGCCTGCCGATAATCACTCTGAGCTCGTTGAAGTCCCCAATAACCCTGCCGATAAAGAGGCTGGCACTCGCATGGTTCCACTCGGCAAGGAAATCTGGATCGAACGTGACGACTTCATGGAGGATCCGCCTAAGAAATTCTTCCGTCTCGGACCTGGTAGGTCTGCCCGCTTACGGGGTGGTTATATCATCACTTGCACAGACTTTGTGAAAAACGATGCCGGAGAGCTCACAGAGATTCACTGTGAATTCATTCCCAATACCATTGGCCAAGATGCACCGGAAGGCATCAAATGCCGTGCTGCTATTCACTGGGTAGATGCCGCCACAGCGGTCACCGCTGAAGTGCGCCTTTATGACCGCTTATTCTCCGAGGAAAATCCAGACGCTGCCGAGGGCGGCTTCCTCAGTTGCCTCAATCCAGACTCGCTGACCATTATCGAAAACGCCAAACTAGAGCTCTCACTAAGTGATGCCGACAAAGGCTCTCAGTTTCAGTTTGAGCGCATTGGTTATTTCTGCGCGGACGCTATCGATCATGTCCCCGGAAAGCGAATAGTCTTCAACCGCACCGTTGCGCTGAAGGACTCCTGGAAGAAATAAAGGTAAGCCTCCTCAGCTAGCCTTTTTAATCACTATAAGGCCTTGTCGGCCACTGATGAGCGCTCAGAGCTTCAGGCTTCGTCCTGACCTACATTGATCAGAATTTCACGAGGCTTGGCACCTTCACCGGGGCCGATGATGCCACGCTGCTCAAGGATGTCCATCATGCGGGCTGCACGGGTGTAACCAAGGCGTAAGCGGCGCTGAAGCAGCGAAGTGCTCGCTTTCTTCTCCTGACGAATCACCTCAAGGCATTTCTCGACGATTTCCTCATCGGCGTCTGAAACATCATCATCACCGCTAGATCCGCCGCTTTCGATATGCTCCTGCACGGCACTTTCAAATTTCTGCTCAACCTGATTCGAGCAGTACTGAACAAGCTTCTCTACCTCATCGTCTTCAATAAATGCACCTTGCGCACGCTCTAGCTTCGCAGATCCAGGCGGCAGGTATAGCATGTCTCCCTTGCCCACGAGCTTGTCAGCTCCAGAAACGTCAAGGATGACTCGGCTATCAAGCTTTGATGAAACCTGGAATGCAATCCTACACGGAATATTTGCTTTAATGATTCCCGTGACCACGTCTGCACGCGGCGTCTGAGTAGCCACAATCAAATGAATTCCAGCAGCACGCGCCTTCTGGGCAATACGGGCGATGTTCATTTCCATGTCGGCAGGTGCCGTCTGCATCAGGTCAGCAAGCTCATCGATGATGATCACAATGTAGGGCACACGGTCAGGGATTTCCTCGATCTCATCTTCGTCATCTGCGCCGTCTAGAGCGTCTGGCCCAAGCTCACCATCGGCGAGTGCCTTGGCAATAGATTCGATATGCTCAGCATCATATTCTTCATCCACTTCCTCTTCGGCATCTGGGTCGACTTCAGGATCGTCCTCTTTGATAATTTCACGCTTATTGAATGCATCGAAGTTACGCACGCCCACCTCAGCAAACATACGATAACGCCGCTCCATCTCATTAACGACCCAGCGTAGCGCCGCGATCACCTTATTGGGATCCGTCACCACTGGCACGGCAAGGTGGGGCAGCGAATTATACATCTGCATCTCCACCACCTTGGGGTCGATCATGATGAAGCGCAGCTCGTTAGGACTGAACTTGAATAAAATACTAGAAATAATGGAGTTGATACACACCGACTTACCCGAGCCAGTCGCGCCCGCTACGAGCAAGTGAGGCATCGCGGCGAGGTCACCAATGACGGTATTGCCATAAACATCCTTACCGAGTGCAAGCGGGATTTTTTTAGTCGCACTCGCAAATGCCGGATCCTGTAACAGCTCATGCAGTGGAACGGCGACTTTTTCATTATTGGCAATCTCAATACCTACCGTGTCAGAGCCAGGAACCGGAGCCAGAATGTTGATCTGCTCAGCCTTAGTGGCACGTGCGATATCCGCCTCCAACTGGGTAATCCTGCT